>JAQWBC010000109.1 GCA_028707415.1 Candidatus Izemoplasmatales bacterium | reverse complement strand
CCGAATACGATGCGGCAGTTTTTCTTGCAGCTAAGAAAAAAACAAAAGCGAAAACATCGGTAGCGCTCGTCCATTTCGAATGCAAAGCTATCGAAAAATTGATGTCCGGTCGCGTATATCAGTTAAACAAAACTTATCTTGAGGGATTAAAGGAACAAGAGATTTTCCTCAGTTATTTGGATAAAGAACTTACCAAGGAATACAATCAAAAAATGCGTCACGAAGCTAAAACCATCAAACACGATCTCTTTGCTACTGAAAATCAAAAACAAATGCTTGTTAACAAGCGAAAACGATATATTAATGCTTATGAAATCTTGAAAAAACAAAATTATATATCTAAGGAACAAGCGGATAAAAAAGCTGTTGCGAATCTTGCGGTTCAAGATAAACAACGCGCAGATGGTCTTATTACTCTCAATCAAACAATTGAAACTCTGCCTAAGAAAAATAATCAAATGGTTACAAACCTCGATACTCAAAAAGAGCAATTTGTCAAAGAAGGTTTAGAAAAGTTAACACAGGAACTTTCCCATATTGAAGAACAAAAATTCATATCTCGACCGGCATTTCTAACCAAAATTGCCGAAATCAGAGAACGACTTCCTGAAGATTATTTGACTTTGTATAAACAAATCACTAATGCCCAAACAACATTTATCAAGCAATATCCAAGTGCTAACGACTTGTATTCCCTTGAATATAAACGTTTTCTTAACAGTCAAGTTGAATATAATAATATTTTATTCAACGATACTATCATTCTCTATCCATTTCAAAAATATCTACAGACATCAGATCGAATTAAAGTCAAAACTGATGAAGTATTCCGTGATACTGTAACAAAATCAGCAGCGAAACACGAAGAGATTAAAAAGCAAGCCACCGAATCCGAAGAAAATCAAAAACGTATCATCAATGCCTAATCCGGAGGAATTGCCAATGGCTAATCAACTCAAAAACAATCCCATCGCCGATTCCACCGGCGGAAAAGCATCGCTTCAAAGAGAAATAAAACAAGGCTATGCCACGGAGATATCTCTTTTTGAAGATTTTTTTGACAAGGTCACAAATCATGCGAAAACCCATCGTCAGATATCCATCAATAATCTCCACGAAGCCGACAAAAAGCTTCATGATTTAAAAACAAATGCAGAGAAAATCGCGGATTCAATTTTCTATCATGATGAAGAAATCATTGTTGAACGCTCACGAATCATCAGCGAAACTGAAGATCTCGTTCGCTCCCAAAATGAAGATGTTCTCCATCACGACCGCTTAAGTTTCGATGATACAATTCAAGCTATTGATTATTTAGCCAAAGCTTTGATGCAAGTAAAATATGATTTCATAAGTTTTTATTCCCGAAGCTATCTTAATTCAATTCTGGGAACAGAAGCCTTTTTTGAATTTTTCATGCAAAAAAGTCATACCTTCCAAACCATATTGGATCGTCATCAAAATGAAATTTATGATTTATTTGTTAAACTCGATGAGCAAATCAAAGCTATGGATGATGCCATCGGCAATATCATTCGTTCAAAAGACCGGAAAGTTACAGACATTGAGACTTTCTATGAAAAAGAGTCACATCACTATGCCGATAATCAATTGTCTTTCTCTGCGGAGTCAGATCCGACCTCAATTGAGATTCAAGCCCTCGCAAGCGATAAAATCAATCAATATAACGCCTTCTGTGATCACTCAATCCACCAAAATATGAAGATTCAAAAAGTCTTGGAAGATGATTATGTAGCATTATATCAACGCGTTTTAGGCCGCTTGTTACAAAGCCGTTCTTATCAAATTATCAACCGTTTCGATTTATTTGATGATCCCTTACGCTATAAAATTGAATATAAACAAAAGTTACTAGAGGCGGAAGCAAAAGGATCAAAAGAACTTAGAAGGTTGCTTCGAATTTATCAACAAATTTGTCGGTGGCAAAAAGATGTCCGTAAAGCAGAAATCCGGGCAACAAGGATGCTGAAACCACAAGCAAAACGCAAAGAAATGATTCTAAAACTGTCGGAAGAAACTTCAGTCCGAGAAATGAATCGACTTGAGCTTTATCTCAATGAATATCTTGAAGTTATGAAATTCGATCCATTTCTCGCGCAAGCGATCGGCGATTACTCATCAAAAATAATTAAAGATGAGTTAGCGCGCCTTTCCCTCTTAAAACTCAATAAGGAACTAAAGACTAATATTGATTATGATATTCAAGCTACCAAGATCAAGAGTCAAATTAATGAATTAGAATTAATCATGATGAATGCTATCAAAAAACAATTACTCCTGCAAGAAGGCGAGTTGCTTGACGAATTACATAAAATTCCTTTATTTTTAGTTGAAAAGCGACAACAACTTGTCGCTTCGAGTTTAGCAATTCTTCGCGAAAGGCATCTGATTGAACGCTTAGACAAAGCCACCAACGAACATCTTGCTTTTCTTCTCGCTAGTGCCAACACCAGTCGAAGATGGCTATCGGTCATCTCTGATGAACTCATCAAAAACACACGGGAAAAAGAAACCCATAACATTTATGTCGTTGAAGCCAAATCCGAAATTGAATTGGCATTAAAGCGTTATGACATAAAAGCAATTCATGTACAAACTATGTACGAAAACGAGAAATCGTATCTTGTAATGCAAAAAAGTCGTGTTGATGAAGAAACTAAAATCAATAACGATTTCATCTTGACTACCTACTTGAACCAAATGCGTTTTGCTCAAGAACAAATTGCCTTAGCTGAATCCGAATACCGAGTTCGGTTAGAATCACTGATGATTACCATCGACCAAGAACGAAAATTCCATAATGATCAAATCGCCATTATTCGTACCCAATATGACCGTAGTATCCGTTTAGTCGAGGATGCTTATCAAGCCAAGCTTTATTCCGAATCTCATAAAATTGAGGATACCATTGACAAAAAAACGCAAAAAGCTCTGGCTTTATCGCTCGATAAGGAGCGTCGTCTCCGCGATCAACAAGTCAACACCCTCGTTAAGACGCTTTCTGGTGATCAGATTATCCTTAAATCACAAAACCAGCTAAAAGTCATTGATGACCAATTACAAATGGCCATCCATGATGCGGATGAGTTGCGAGAAGCGACAATTCGGGAATTTACCGAGTTATATGAACACGCCAAATCACGTTATGAAATTCTCAAACCGTATATGGAAAACGCGATCAATATCCTTGACCCGACCTTTTACGATGGCTTAACGGCCATTAACGACAGATACCACGCCCAAATCCGCGAAGCCGAACTCGAACTTGACCAAAAGGTTGAAATGTTATTGCCCAAATATCGAGAAGTCTTCTTCATGCAAGATATCGGGGACCACTCGTTGGAATATCGAACTCGAATCGAAGAAATCATGGCGGAAAGAGAAACAAACGCGGCAGTTTATCAACAAAAACTTCAGGCTGTGGAAAATCATTATCGACAACAATTAACAACGATTGACGCCGAAGAAGCCAATTCACAGATGGTTAAGAAAACCGAGATTGATAGTATTCATAGTAAAGAAATCGCCACTTCTGCCCAATTCGTCCAAATGGTAAAAGCGATTGAAACTGAAGGCGAAACCAAGATAAAAGCTCATCGCGAAGCGACGCTTTCGACAATTAATCGGTTAACTGATGAATATTTTGTATCCTTAAAAGCATCTAAAAAAACAATCGTTGATTTATCCGATAATTTTCAAAAGCTCCTTGATGGCTACCAAGATTATCTTGAATTCTCAGAAGGTGAGAAAAAGTACCGTCACGTCTTACGCTCAATAAAAAAAACCAATCGCAAGAAACTTCATAGTTCATTGAAACAATTAAAATTGAAATACCGTCATTACCACATTTTCAATCAAAAAGCCTAATCTAGTTGATCCTTGGTTCGTTAAAATCGAACCGGGATTTTTTTTAATAAAAAGACAACCAAATGGTTGTCAATTATATCGATAAAATTATCTAATGATTCGTAGCAAACTCTTTCCATATTCCGGACAAGTAACATGGAAATTTTCGGCAATCGTCGCACCAATGTCCGCAAACGATTCGGATATTGGTAACATGCCTCCGTTAAGTAAATTATTGTATATGAACAAAGGAACATATTCACGAGTATGATCGGTTCCGGGGAAAGTTGGATCATTTCCATGGTCAGCCGAAATCATTAACAAATCATCATCTTTTAGGCTTGGTAAAAGGGTACCTAAATCGCGATCGAATTCTTCTAAAGCTTGCTTATACCCAAAGGGATCGCGACGGTGACCGTACATGGCATCGAAATCAACCAAGTTAACGAAACACAGCCCTGTGAAATCGCCTTTAGCGATGTTGATGGTTATTTCCATGCCATTGTGATTGGAAATAATGCTATGATGGTCAGTAATTCCTGATCCATTGAAAATATCGCGAATTTTACCGAC
>JAQWBC010000108.1 GCA_028707415.1 Candidatus Izemoplasmatales bacterium | reverse complement strand
TTATTTGACTCCACCACCGGGGATGGCGTTCTTCGTTGGGTCTCAGCGTCGGATGGTTACGATTTTACAGTTACATTTACCAACTGGGTTGTAACTGATAAAACTCCGATTGAAGAAACAAATCTCTATGCAAGCGACAATACGACGCCGCTTGGAATCAAAACCACATGGACAGAGTGGATTCTTTTACAACTTGGAGCATTTACCTATCACGCCAGTAACCTCTTTGGATTGCTTGGAGATACGTACCTTTATTGGCTTGGCTTGTTATTAATGACATTACTCATTAGAACCTTAGGGTGGCCGGTATATGCCAAAAGCAACGACATGACAATCAAGATGCAGATGGCTCAGCCGGAATTAAACCGCATTCAAGAAAAATATAAAGGCCGCGCCGATCAAGCCTCGCAACAACGAATGCAAATGGAAACCATGGAAGTCTATAAAAGATATAAAATCAATCTGTGGGGTTGTTTAATGCCTTTAATTCAGATGCCGATTTTTATCGCCATGTATTCGGTTGTTCAAAGATTCCCACTCACTCCGGAAACAACATTCGGTGGAGTTAACGGAATTATGAACACGGATTTCTTGTGGACGAATCTTGGAAACACAGAAATGCTAGCCAATTTACCGCTTGCACTCGTTGTCGGAGGAACAATGTTTCTCAGCCAATGGTTGATGCAAAGACGCCAAGCTGCCGCGCAGAAGAACAACCGCGCTCCCCAAAGCGCTCAAGCAAAGCAGACCGCAAAGACGATGAAATTCATGATGTATTTTATGGTTGTGATGATGGCTTACATCGCTATCGGCAATGCCGGGATCGCTTTTTACTGGATCATTGGTAACTGTTATCAATTGTTACAAAGTGAAATCAATCATCGACAGATGAAAGCCAAAAAAGCCAAACTAGCCGCGCGAATGTAGAGGGGGATTCTAATGAAAACATTTCGTTTTGAAACTAAAGTTTTAAATGATGCAACACTTAAGTACGCTGCCGATGAAATGAAAGTCAATCAAGAATATGTCTCCTTGAAAGTTGTGGAAGAAAAACACGGATTGCTTGGTCTAAACAAAAATTACGTTGTCGAAGCTGTTGTTAATTTTGACCCAATTAACGATTCAATTCGGTTTTTACAAATGATATTAGCTGATATCGAAATTGAAGCGATTGTTGAAGCGCATCGAGGCGAAGATAACAACATCACATTTACCATTGATGCTGATGAAAATCCAATTTTAATTGGTCGTAACGGAAAAACTCTTGATGCCATTCAAACTCTTCTCAAAAACTATATTAATATTTTCACTGATGAGCATTACATTGTTTTGGTCGACATCGGCGGCTATAAAGAACAACGAAAAAAGCAACTGGAAATATTGGCGACCAAAACCGCTAAAGAAGTAGCTAAAACACGAATCAGTGTCTGTTTGAACAAGATGAATGCTTATGAACGCCGGGTTATTCATACTAAACTATCCGATTGGCGCGACGTTACAACCGAATCCGAAGGCGAAGAGCCGAATCGGTATGTTGTCATTCGTCCGAAAGCCAAATAATATGCGACTGGTTGTTGGCCTCGGTAATCCGGGAAAAGAATACGAGAAATCGAAGCACAATATCGGTTATATCTGCCTTGATGCCTACGCAAAAACCAATTGTCTCAAATTTTCTCGTTCAATCAAATTTCATGGAGAAATTGTGCGGCTACCAAATGCGATTTTGTTAAAACCAAGAACATTCATGAATAATTCAGGACAATCGGTGCGAGCCGTCGCTGATTATTTTCAGATTGTTCCGAAAGATGTCTTTGTTTTTTCTGATGATCTTGATTTGCCATTCGCTAAAATTCGCCTTCGTGAAAAAGGCAGTGCTGGCGGGCATAATGGACTAAAATCGATAATTGAACAGCTGAACACCGATGAATTTAAACGGTGTCGAATTGGAATTGATCGGGATGAAGATCAAGATGTCGTCAATTACGTTTTAGGCGAGTTTACCAAACCACAAAGAAAAGAACTTGATGCTTTAACAATTTTGACAACCGAAATTATTACTCAATACATAAACAATGACGATTTCGATTTGATTATGAACAATCATAATATTAAATAAATATTAAGATACAGTTGCGAATTAAAGCGACTGTATTTTTCTACAGTTATCTGAAAAAGAACCATTATTACACACAAGCGATTTTTCTGTAGCACATAATGACATAGGCACAGAAATAATGATATAATATAAAAAAATAATCAATTTCAAGGAGACGCAGATGGACAAAACAGTAATCGCTTTTAATAAAGAAGTGTGGAGAATTGCTTGGAAAGGTATCAAACACAATTTTGTTACCTATTTTGTATTATTAACTATCGCGCTTTGTGCTCTTGCCACAATCATATTAATTCCCATGGCAATTCGGTTTTTAATCGGAATGCATGAAATGTTAATTGTTGAAGGGAAAATTGATTATCGGAAATTGCTTTCTCAAGTCGACGATGATAAAAACTATTTTAAAACACTATTAGTTGTTATCGTTGAACTTGCTGCCATTGTTGGCGGAACAATCATGTTGATCGTCCCCGGGGTTGTCATTGCTTTATCGCTTGTTCCGGTTAATTACTTACTTTACAAGCAGATGAATCCCACAATCAGCACCCTTATTCCTGCCTCGGTGGCGAAGATGCAAGGCCAAAAAACACGACTGTTTTTGTCTTTATTGATTCCCGGAATCGGATTCGGAATCGTTTTGGCAATTTTGGGTGTCGGCATCTTCTATTTAAATATGATATCACCATTTTTGACAATACCGCTATGGTTGATAATGATTGCGATTTCAGCTTTTGCCACGATGTATTTCCTTATCATGGTTGTCGCTTTTGCTCGTACCGTTTGTGAAGAACAAACGCAACCGACATTGTTGGCATAATCTATTTTTGAAAGGTCTGATTGAAGTGAAGGCACTTGTGACAGGCGCTTCCAGTGGTATTGGCAAAGCAATTGCCACGGAACTAGCAAAAAAAAAGATTAATTTGATTCTTGTTGCTCGGAGACAAGCAGAACTCGACTTAATCAAACGGTCGTTAGAAACCAGTTATGAAATTACAGTCGAAATTAGAATCTTTGATTTATCGACCGAAGAGAATTGCCACGCGCTTTTTGAAACGTGTAAAGACGATCATCTTGAAATTGTCGTCAACAACGCTGGTTTTGGTTGTGTCGGTTTATTCGAAAATCTCGAGCTTGAGACCGAGTTAAAAATGCTCCGGCTGAATGTTATCAGCGTCCATATTTTGACAAAGTTATTTGTAAAATCCATGGAACAAGGCGTCATCTTGAATGTTGCGAGCATGGCCGGATTCATTCCGACACCAAACATGGCGGCTTATGCGGCTTCTAAAGCATTTGTTTATAATCTAAGCGAAGCGATTAATTATGAATTAAAGCGAACCAAAAAGAAGGTTCGAGTTTTATCGCTTTGCCCCGGTCCGGTTAATACAAATTTTGCTAACGTTGCTGGCGCAAAAACGGGGTTTATAGGTATGAGCGCGGAAAAATGTGCAAAAATTGCTGTTAATGGCATCACAAGAGGAAGACATATAATAATTCCGGGTTTCGGGATGAAATTGACAAAATTCTTCTTACGATTCCTGCCGTTAAGGTTAATTTTACCCGTTGCTTTTGCATTGCAAAGAAAAAAAGATAAAATATCAGCAAAATAAAGGTAATTTTTTTGCAGACGAATTAAAAAAACTATAGATATCCCGGCGAGTCATGTAGACTCGCCAAAAGTGCGTGAGGTGAAGACTGTGAAAAGAGTTATTAATTTTTTGCACAGCACCAAAGAGTTCCAAGATTTCAGTCGTAGCTTAAAAAAAGTAAATTCCAAAACGATGATTAAGGATAGCTCGGAAGAAACGGCTATCACCATGATTTTGGATGCTTTTTTCCACACACAATCGGCGTTAGTAGTCGTGGCTCCGAATTTATTTAAGGCGCAACAACTTTATGATAAATTGTCGATGATGTTAACAAATAACGAATTGACTTTTTTTCCTCAAGATGAATTTGTGACGAGTGAAATGTTGGTCAGTTCAAACGAGTTCAAAATGGAACGAATTAATGCAATCCAAGATATTTTAAACCGCAAAAGACAAATCATTATTACACATACGGCCGGGATTTTGAAACCGCAAATGCCAAAAGAAAAATGGGAAAAAGCGGTTTTAAGAATTATATCGGGGTATGATTATTCATTAGATGTGCTTTTAAAAACATTAATTCAATATGGTTTTAAGCGTGAATATACCGTTGAAAAGCCGGGAGACTTCAGTTTAAGAGGAGGAATCCTCGATATTTTTCCCTTGAACGTTCTTGAACCGTATCGATTTGATTTTTTTGGCGAGACCGTTGAGACAATCAAAACCTTTGATATTGAATCGCAAAGATCAATAAAAGGCGTGTCTTCCGTACAAATTTATCCCT
>JAQWBC010000107.1 GCA_028707415.1 Candidatus Izemoplasmatales bacterium | reverse complement strand
GATACATCAGGGTAGTTAACAATAGATTAATGACACTATTGGCGCGAACTGTCGAGCGCTGAATGATGGCCAATCATCAGAAATTACAAAAAATGCAGCAATTATCTCTTGAGCAGAGTGATGCTGCACTTTTTTTATCATCAAATAATCTTCAACCAGAAAGATAAATCAATCCAAGTTTCTCAAAAACCTCAATTTTTTATTTTGTCCACCGTTCTTTATCCCAATCGTTCAATAGTTTGACCGCGGTATTTTCGCCAATCAGTGTTGCTCCTTCTTCAATCACGGCAAGTGCGTCTTCGATATTGGTGATCTGCGCTGCCGCTTTAATTTGACATTTTCCTTGAAGCACCCTGCGCATCAGTCGAATATCACCAATCCGACATCCTCCCGAACCGGTTCCGGTGGAAGTCTTAATGAAATCCGCCTTCGAATCGCCCACGATTTCAATGGCTTTTACTTTCTCATCGTGAGTCAAGAAACAGCATTCAATGATCACTTTGATCACGATTTTGGGATTCTTGCTTTTCAACACTTTGACAAATTCGTTCAATTCATCCGCTACATAATCCACTTCTCCCGATTTCAACATCGAATAGTTGATCACAAAATCGAGTGCATCGGCTCCATCAGCCAAACATTGAATTCCTTCAGCGATTTTGGTCGCTTTGGCATTCGTCCCAAATGGAAACCCAATGACGGTGCCAACTTTGGCTTTTCCCGCCGAGCACTTGACCGCATAAGCCACATGACATGGTTCTACATAGGTGGCGTTAAACCCATATTCTATGGTTTGTTTCACCATCTCGGCGATTTGTTCTTTTGTCGCAAAAGGTTCCAAAATCGAATGATCTTGCATTGCCGCAAATTCTTTTTTAGTTAATTGAATCATAGTCGTCTCCTTCAACATTCAGATTGTCATTTTTACGAGGTTTCCCACATATTGTCGAGCATTTGTTTGACTTGCTCGGCGGAGGGAATCCGCGGATTCACATAGGTATCCGGACACAACATCGCATCACGAACAATGTCGTTAATCATTGATTTTGGAACGTTAAGTTCCTTGAGCGATGTGTAGATGTTCATTCGTTTTTGTAACTCACTGACTTCATTGCTTAATTCCGAAGCCGCAATGTCATCACTCACATTTTCCAGTGCTGAATTGAAAAATCGAGCGACTTTGGCGAATTTTTCAATACAAGCACTTTGCGTAAATTTTAAAAATTCCGGATAAACAAGTGCCAGAGATTGTCCATGGGATACCCAGGGACATTTACCGCTGATTGGCTGGCCGATGGAATGCGGGAGTGTCGTGCCGACATTGGCGATACAGATTCCCGACAAGGTATCCGCGGTCGCTAAAAGAGTTCGATATTCTAAATTATCGGGATTTTCAATCGCTTTCTCCAATGTCTTCACAATGATTTCCATCGAAACAAGTGCCAATTGATCGATAAGAGGATTGGCATGAATATTCGTGTAGGATTCAAATGCGTGGGTGAAAGCGTCAAACCCCGTCGTTGCGGAGACGAATGCGGGCATGGTCCTCATCAATTCCGGATCGACGATGGCAGCTTTCGGGAACACCGCTTCATTGACAATCGTCGATTTCACTTTGAGATCCGGATTGGTGAAAACCGCATATTTGGTCGTATGGGATCCGGTTCCGCTTGTCGTGGTGACCGCAATGATGGGAAGTGTTGCGGATGAATTAGCTGTTTTTTTCTCGGTATATACATAATCCCATGCAACTCCTGGATGCGTCGCTCCCACCGCGATAGCTTTGGCGGTATCAATAGAAGAGCCACCGCCCAAGCCGATCATCACATCGACTTGTTCTTTCTTAGCGATGATCGAGGCTTCGTTGATGGTGGTTGTGGTCGGATTCGGCACCACTTTGTCATAAGTGACAACCCGTAATCCCGCAGCTTCTAAAAGGTCTTTCGCTTGGATAAATGCAGGCTTCTGAACGCCTTCCCAAGGCATAGTGACCAACATCGCACACTTTCCATATTGGGCCGCGATTTCTCCGAGCTGATTCAAGGATCCACTTCCAAATATAATTTTTACTGGCATGTATTGGGCAATATTCATAAAAATCATCTCCATTGATAGTTCTCATTTTTCTATATTTAATGGTAAACTATTATTCAATCACTGGTGTTCGAACGATTCTTATATCGGTAAAGATATCGGTTTCATCGGTACTTCTCGTAGAAAATTCTGACACAATCGCACCACTGGGTCCCGCTTGAGACCAATGCAAAGTATCAGGTAAGAGCGTGTATTGTTCGCCTGGTTTCAAAATCACTTCGTGAAAAACCGTTAAATCGGTGTCCGGAAGCATTGCTTGAAGTTGCTTATCCTGCTTTCCAGGAACATACAAATACACTTCTCCTGCCCGGCATCGAAACGTCTCTTCTTTTCCTTGACATCCGTTCGTTTCTACATGTTTGTGTTCCGGACAAGTCTGATGCGGCAACAACACCAACTCTTTCGCACAAACCCGTTCGGTATTGACATATGTAACGAGTTGAAGGCCGATATTGTCAATATCGTCCAACCCGAAATCCGCGACTTCAATGTTGTTTCTTTCTTCATCCGTTAAAATGATCCCGGCTTGATCAAAAGCCTGTTGAACCATTGTCGTAATTCGCTGATAGTCCACTTTTGTCATTTTCTAACCAACCTTTTTCGCTTAATCCGCAACACTTAAAAATAGTCAAATAGGCTGCCACCATCGATTACTGAACGAATGGCTAGCATCGGAATTGCTATCGCCATATGAAAGTATCTTTCGTTGGATACGATTCCATTTGGACTGATCCATTCCGGATATTCATATTTTGGTAATGCGGTAATCAAATCGCGCAACAATTGTTTTCCTAATTCATGATCGGTTTCATAGATTGCTTGAAAAATATAGCCGGTACCGGTTGGCCAATAGCCACCGTTCATATAACTATTGATCGGCATTTCGAGCAACTGCTTTTCCCAACCCCTGCTTTCTGCAATTTGGCGAGTACAACCTTGATGGATTATTTGATTCATATGTTTGATCAAATAATCCCGTATTCCTTGTTTTTCTTCGCAATTGGCATCTCCGTAATAGAGCCCGTTTGCCCAGATATTCACTTGGCGACAGGAGTCGCTTCCTGCTAAAAAAGCTTTCTTTTTCGGATCAAGAAGACGCGTCAGGTTGCTTTTTATCTTTGAAGACATACTTAGCCATTTTTCGCGAGTGGCCAAGGGAAGATCATTTTGGAAAAAGGTAGCCGCACGTCTTAATCCCTTCATCGTGACGATACTGGAAAAAAAGTCATATCCAGAAATTGCGATACAGTCGTGATACGCAAAGCCGACATATGGTTTTTCGGGATTGATATAGACAAGACCATCTTTGAAATCAACATTTTCAAAACTACGTTCGATCAATTTTGCCCAGAAATCTCGATTTTTCAGTGTTACTCCTTGTTTTTCCAAGTGAATGAGAAGACGGACCCACGCCGAAGGCAAGTGCGCCGGCATCCGGTAACTAATCGGTTCCCCAAAAGGCCCAGGAGACATAATCGGCATTCCATCAAATCGGACTCGATCCGGAACAACGACCAACCCTTGACAACTAACGGATATAAAATCCGCGATTCGTTGGTAGTCTTCTTTTGATAGACTTTCCGGAGAAACCATGGTTGGAAAAGCGAAATCATCCGGCCAAATACTGTCGTACAACCCATCGGAAGGTTTGAACGCCAGTACTTTCTCGGTTTGAATTTTTGTTTTCTCAATGCAGGTCTTCAAATATCCTTTTAATGTTGAATAGCATTCTTCTAAAATACCGTTTTTCATCACATCAACTCTCATAATCCAATATTACTACCTGATGGCAATCCACTTTGGGAACGGTATATGTTACACTGTTCCCATTTTGTGTAAAGGGAATGATTTTTCCTTCAGGAGCTAGCGTCACTTCAAGAATCAACTTATCAGTCAAAAGTCGGTTTTGAATACTTCTTACTGGAATGATATCCTCAATGACTTGCACATTCCCCCGTAAGATTGGGACAGCATACAACAGGTGTTGGACAAGCCGATGATTCTCGCTTTGGTCATATAAAGTCACGATGCCACAAGTTGGCAAATCCGTTGCGAGTTGCTTGCGTTTGCCAATCAGCTTATCCAGTAAAGACAAAACGATTTCTTTTGCCCATAAAGAACCATTGACATAGTAGTCCTTAAATATCTCCCAGCAAATATAGATGCCATCTTTTCCTTCGGTCACACCGGCTTGTTTTTCTTCGCCATAGGGATTATATAAATGGGAAGAAAAATTCGTCACGGTTCTTTTGGCATAAGGTTCAACTTTTGCCATCAAGGTATCTCCGGTCGATTCAATCAAGTAGGAATCCTCATACATCGTCGCTTTTACATCGTGGATCGTTTGAAGTGTTTCTTTAACCTCAGCGAAGGTCGGTTTGAGCGGATCTTTGCCCAACATGCGAGCGCCGAGATCAAAAACGAATG
>JAQWBC010000106.1 GCA_028707415.1 Candidatus Izemoplasmatales bacterium | reverse complement strand
GAAGGTTATTAAGCAACAAGTAGTATCTTTCGAATTAGCAAAAGGGTTATCCGATATTAAACTAACTTTAGACATGATATTAAAATTTGATTGTCCGATAAAAGTGGTGAATAATAAAGTTATCATTACTTTTGCATCTGATGAGGAAGTAAAAAACTTTATTAAACTCTTATCAATTTCTCAAGGAGATGAGAAAGAGTGATGGCCTTATTTGAATTAATGCGTCCTTGGTTGGATTCGCTCTTTGGGAGCGAATCATTAGTTACCGAGCTTATTATCAAAGGTTTGTTCGTCATTTCCTGGACGATTATCGCTTTCGTTCTCACAATTATTGTGAAACCGGTTATCTATCGGTTGCTAAAACTTAATCTCAAGTTATCCAAGAAACTCACAAGCAAATCGAAAAAGGTATTTACGGTTATTGATGAAGCCAAACAGGGAGCGACAATTGCTAGGTCGTTAACGAATTTGATACGCTTTGTGATTTGGTTTATCGTTATTATGTTTGTTTTAATTGGGTTCAATGTTGATGTTACCCCAATTCTTGCGTCCGCAGGAATCGTCGGCGTCGCAATTGCTTTTGGAACCCAAGCTATTATTAAAGATTTTGTGTCAGGAATTTTCTTTATCGTTGAGAAAACCTTTTTGGTTGGCGAACTCGTCCAAATCGATGATTTTACCGGAACAGTTAAGGAAATTGGCCTGCGAACAACGAAAATCGAGGATTGGAAAGGGGCTTTCCTGATTATCAACAATGGCAATATCGGTTCCGTCATCAATTACTCGCGTGACTATTCAATTGCGATTGTCGATGTTCTAATCGGGTACCAAAACGATTTTGACCAGGTTGTCAACAGCATTACCGCTTTTGTCAAGGATTATGGGCTAAAACTTCCGGAAATGGTGGAGATACCTCAAGTATTAGGAACGACGGAAACCGCAGATATGCATGTGGCACTAAGGATTACTACTAAATGTCGTCCCGGCGAACACTTTGGGGTAGAAAGAATGTTACGTAAGGATTTATTACAGTACTGTCAAAACAATAAGCTGGGATTACCAATTCAAGTTGTTGAAATCAATCGGGAAGCCAACCATGACAAATGAGATAAAACAAGGAAGTGTTGTGGTTTTAAAAAAGGGCCATCCCTGCGGGACCAATAAATTGGAAATTATTCGCTTTGGTGTCGACTGCAAAATCAAGTGTTTAGGCTGTGGACGCATCGTCTTAATTGAACGAATGGAATTAAGAAAAGCAATCAAGAAAATACTGGAGGAAGAAACCTATGAAGGATTTGTTAAATAAGATTATTGCTTTTCGAGACGTGCGTGGATGGAAACCCTATGATACCCCCGAAACTCTAGCAAAATCAATTAGCATTGAAGCGGCAGAGTTATTAGAGAATTACCAATGGCCAGGACAGATTCCTGATGCTGAGAACGTCAAAGAGGAGTTAGCAGATGTACTAATATACACACTTGCGATGGTTGCGGATATGGGTCTCGATCCCAAGCAAATTATTGAGGAAAAACTAGTTAAAAACGCGATTAAATATCCGGTTATAAAAGATTAAAAAAACCTAGACATCTGACTTGCTTTCATCCCCTTATTTGGGTATAATTATCAAGGATGCATTGGCTTTTTTGATTGATAACAGAAAGAATAAATATTAACGCGTTATTTTCCGCATGTATGCCCGACTTTGTCGAAAATATTAATTGACAAAGCCAAGCGAAAATAGTAAAATATAACTCGCACTGCAAAGTGTTGCAAAGTGGGCCTATAGCTCAGGTGGTTTTAGAGCGCACGCCTGATAAGCGTGAGGTCGATGGTTCAAGTCCATTTAGGCCCACCATTTTTGGAGTAAATAGCTCAAAGGGAAGAGCACCTGCCGGCAAGCGGGAGAATAACAGTCCGAATCTGTGATATTCCACCGAAAATGAATAATACTGGCGGTGTAGCTCAATTGGCTAGAGCGTACGGTTCATACCCGTGAGGTTGAGAGTTCAAGTCTCTCCGCCGCTACCATTTAAAGGGACCCGTAGCTCAGCTGGTTAGAGCTATCGGCTCATAACCGATCGGCCGTAGGTTCGAATCCTACCGGGTCCACCACTTTTGATTAGAAGGAGAAATACCCAAGCCCGGTTGAAGGGATCGGTCTTGAAAACCGACAGGGCGTGCGAGCGCCGCGGGGGTTCGAATCCCTCTTTCTCCGCCATCAGTGCCGAAATAGCTCAACCCGGCAGAGCAACTGAATCGTAATCAGTAGGTTGTAGGTTCAATTCCTATTTTCGGCACCATTTTAACATTTTCCGGCTCATCCCAACGAGCTCAGTAAATGACCCGCTAGCTCAGCTGGTAGAGCATTTGACTTTTAATCAAAGGGTCAGGCGTTCAAGTCGCCTGCGGGTCACCAATTTTTAAATGCCTGAGTGGCGGAATAGGTAGACGCGATGGACTTAAAATCCATTGACAGCAATGTCGTGCCGGTTCAAGTCCGGCCTTGGGTACCATATATGGGGTATTAGCTCAGATGGGAGAGCGCCTGCCCTGCAAGCAGGAGGTCAGCAGTTCGATCCTGCTATACTCCACCAATCGGAGGTTTAGCTCAGCTGGGAGAGCATCTGCCCTACAAGCAGAGGGTCGGCGGTTCGAGCCCGTCAACCTCCACCATTGGTACCCTGACTCCGAATCTCCCAGATTCGGAGTTTTCATTTTTAGGAAGAAAAGAGGAGTATGATGAAAGTAGCGGTTGTTTTAGGCCATCGTTTAAATGATAACAAAACGATAACGGAAATTATGGAAAAAAGATTAACTTTAACAATCAAGTTAATTCATCAATTATCAATTGAAAAGATTATTGTTTCGGGAGGGGTCGCAAATAAAAAAGCCGGCATCTCCGAAGCGGAAGCAATGGAAGACTATCTGATTCAACATGGAGTCGAGAAAGAAATGATTATTAAAGAGGATCATTCTTTGACAACTGCCCAAAATGCGCAATTATCAGTGCCGATGGCAATAGCAATGGGGGCCGATACGTTAGTACTTTGTTCTACTAAAGAACATTTGCATCGATGGTACTTAAACCCAATTAAGCTGTTTAAAAAGCAGATGAAAACAACGGAAATGCAATTAATTGTCTATTCAGATGGACACATAAATAATCTGTAATTATCTCTTTGAAGGGAAAATGACAAAAGTGATTATAATCTGATCTGTTGGGAAAAAAGCGGGTTTCGAGAGTGATTGTTCATAACCGACAAAAATGCGCTTTTTTTCTTGACAATAGACAGTTGGTTTGTTATTATTAAATAGCGCAAAACGAAAAAGTTCATATCGCGGGGTGGAGCAGTCCGGTAGCTCGTTGGGCTCATAACCCAGAGGTCGAAAGTTCAAATCTTTCCCCCGCAACCAACGGTCCTGTGGTGTAGTGGTTAACATGCCAGTCTGTCACACTGGAGATCGCGGGTCCAAATCCCGTCGGGACCGCCATTTTGATGGTCCGGTAGCTCAGTTGGTAGAGCAATGGACTGAAAATCCATGTGTCGCCAGTTCAATTCTGGCCTGGACCACCATCTGGAGCGCCAATAAGCCCTTTTCGAAGGGCTTTTTTGTTTCTTATTTCAAAATTTCTTGTGGAGGGTTTTCAGGACATATTCGAGGCGTCGCAAGACGTTTAGGTTGTTGATCCTATCTTAAAATGATAAAATTACCAAACAGCAAATTTACTAGCCGTTTAATATATGCTATAATTATGTTATCTTCAATTTGAAACGACTTGAGGAATTTGCATGAAAAAAACCATAATAAGATCTATAAATACTGAACTACTATTTGTATTATTATTTGGCCTTTTTTTTATTGGCTTTTCGTCGTATTTAATCTTTGTTGTTTATACGAACACCGACCCATCATCATATATTTTTTTGGCTTTTGGATCATTTATAATCGCCATCAATACCAAAAATGCCGTGAAGACAATTGTTTTCGATAAAAATAAAATATTAATAAAGTCTGATTTGGGCTTTCCTGTTAAAATTCAACTTCATTACGTGTTTTCATACAACGAAATTGAATATGCTTCTTTTGGTGAGATTGATTCAAATAAAAACTCTGCAAATCAAACCGTTAATTCAAACAGAACACCATGGAATAACTTGCTGTTATCTAGATATTCAGTAACTAAATGCATTGTGTTTACTTTGAGAAATGGCGATAAAGCAAGGCTAATTATTAACAAATTTTCCAAATCGCAAATTGCCAAGATTGTCGAAGAAATTTTATCGAGAAACATTATAGTTGATAATCTAAAAGACGAGGATACATTTATTAACCATCATTCAAACGATATTAATGAAAGTTTTTCTAGTAAAAAAATTAAGTATCCACTTATATTAGGCATTGTTACGGTAATCGGAATGGGTTTTTTCTTCTTCTTTCTTTATAGCTCTTCTATAAATGGCGGGAGTGCAATAAACGCCGAAACGGCTTCCGATTTCTTTGATGGATATGAACAAGGAAA
>JAQWBC010000004.1 GCA_028707415.1 Candidatus Izemoplasmatales bacterium | reverse complement strand
TGCCTATGCATTCGCAGCTGCTGAAGAGAACGCGGCGGGGCATTTAATGGTTACAGCACCGACTTGTGGATCATCGGGAGTAATCCCCGCGGTCATGCGTTATCTTGAAGAAAAACATCACCTTACTAAAACTCAGTGTTTAGAAGGTCTCGCAACCGCGGGACTAATCGGTAACATCATCAAGCATAACGCGACTATTAGTGGCGCGATTGCGGGGTGTCAAGCCGAAATCGGCAGTGCTTGCGCCATGGCTTCAGCGATGCATGCGGAAATGTTTGGCTTTACAATTACGCAAATTGAATATGCCTCCGAGATTTCTTTAGAACACCATCTTGGCCTTACTTGCGATCCGATTCTCGGATATGTTCAAATCCCTTGTATCGAACGAAATGCCGTCGCCGCTTTAAGGGCAATCGACAATTGTCGATTGGCTTACTATTTATCAGAATCACGGAAAATATCATTAGATATGGTTATCGATACAATGTATCAAACCGGACAAGATATAAGAACTAAATATCGTGAGACCGGAAGCGGTGGCTTAGCCCTGCTGTATGCGAAAATAAAAAAACGGGAAGGGGAGGGTAATTAATGGAAGACATGGAACCGAATTACATCATCGAGTCCTTTGATTTGACACATGATGGACTTGGCGTTGGTAAACTCGAAGATGGTTATACGGTTTTTGTCGAAGGCCTTCTCAAGGGCGAAAGAGCCGAGATTGTCATCACAGAACGGAAAAAGAATTACGGATTTGCGAAAATTGTCGATATCATCGAAAAAAGTCCGTTTCGTGTTTCGCCTAAGTGCGTTCATTACGATGCTTGTGGCGGATGCGGACTCATGCACATGGATTATGATGTCCAGATGAGTTTCAAAAAATACCGAATTGAGACTTCGCTTAAACGAGCTGGTCTCGAAAACGTCATTGTCAATGACATGGTGGGAATGGTCAATCCCTATCACTATCGAAATAAAGTGGAAATCAAATTTCGGCAAGGTGAAAAAGGCATTGAAGCAGGATTTTTCCGAGCAAAAAGTCATGATTTGATTAATCTGCAAGAATGCCATATCATGCCAAAACGCGTTTTTGATTTGATTACCTTGATTAAAAATGTTTGTAATGAACTGAATATTTGTGCCTATGATGAAAAGACAAATATAGGAACGTTGAAGTCGGCTGTTATCAGAGAATCAGGAAAAACCAAAGAGATAGCTTTGTTATTACAACTCGGTAAGGATAATTTTCTAAGTCGGGATCTTTTCGTTAGCAAGGTCGTCGCTAAGATTCCGGAAGTCGCTTCCATCGCTGTTACGGTTACCAAAGACGAATCGACTATGTCAACCGATCCGATTGAAGTAATCTTCGGAACGGAAACAATCCTTGATTCCATTGGAAAACTGGATTTTGAAATCGGTTATCGATCCTTTTTTCAAACCAACAATATTCAAACCGAAAAATTATATCAAAAAGCACTGGAGTATGCTCGATTGACAGGCAAAGAAAAAATCATCGACGCTTATTGCGGTATCGGGAGCATTGGTCTCTATGCTGCCCATAAAGCTTTTAAGAGTTTTGGCATTGAAGTAATTAAGTCAGCAATTACGGATGCTAGAAAAAATGCGGAACGAAATAATATTAAAAACGCTTTTTTCGAAGTTGGAGACGCTGAAGACGTTATTAACAAGTGGAGGAAATTCCGTTTTGATTTGGTTTTTGTTGATCCACCTCGTAAAGGATGTGACCCAAAGTTTTTGAAATCGATTATTGCGATGAAGATTCCTACCGTTATTTATATATCTTGCGATCCCGCCACTTTAATTAGGGATCTTAGATTCCTATCAGACGGCGGATACAATATCAAGGAAATTACTCCTTTTGATATGTTTCCACAAACTATTCACGTGGAAACTGTTACATTGCTTTCGTTTAAATGACCCTGTTTACCTAGTAACAGATTGAGCATTTTCATCCAAATTAATCACTTAAGGCAATCAGTTCACTGTTTTTACAATGCTGATGGCCTTTTTCTATTTAAGTGATGATTACGTCCATTGAGCAAATATATTTTACGGAAAAAGCAACGAATAATTCCATTTTTCTTGTTAGTGCAAACACATTGTATTTAAAAAAATATAATGAATTTTGACTCGGTAATGCATCATTTTGTCGAACATTTCAGTACGGTAATTGCCGGTTGTTAGCGGGTTTAGAACTTCGAACGTATGATGTTTTACTGAGAACGCTTTATCAGCGTAATTCTTGTGGTAGTAACAAACGATACCCATAAAATTCGGGACATTTAATTGAAGCGGTATTACAAACGGCAAAACAAACCACGTTAATTTGTAAAACAAAACCGTTTCAAACAGCATAGCGACTTGAAGAATTTAGCGAATGCGGCGACTTTGTTTCGCTACTGAAAACCTTTATTGATACCGAAAAAGACTTCAATAGCAATGAAAACTAACAATGACATTAGCTATAATTTTCAGTATAATGTCATTGGGGTGAGGATGTTGATTAACGGAGAACACTATATTCAAAAACCTCGTCCCTTTTATGAATCGGATCTAATCAAAATAATAACCGGAATTAGACGGTCCGGAAAATCCGTGATTCTTGATCAAATCGTGAGGGAAATTCGAGATAAGTCGGACAACATTATCAACCTCAATTTTGAAGACAAGCGTGTGTCTGCCAATATTGCAAACGGAGCCGTGCTCATTACTTATTTATAGAATCATCGCGCCAAAGGAAAATGTTATCTTTTAAAATGCAGGAATGGTATATACGAATTGAATTGAATCAGGACTTAAATTTGCGTCTGAAGTAAAGGAAACTAACACCTCGGGCTGTTCGAATAGAAATTGCATATCTTCTAAAGAGGTCTGTAAATTTTCGATGATTACGGTTTGAGCATCAATCATCGTTTGAATGGAGTCGGGTAAATTCGCCATTGCTGCGGTTATTGCGGTAATTCCATCGGATATGTTTCCCGCACCGTCACTAAGACTTGTTAATGCGGTTGTTATCGCTTCCAGTGAGGTGGCCAATTGATTCAAACCAGTCGACAACAAAGCTAGATTTTCAGCGCAAGAACCGACACCGTCCACATATGTATCGAAGGCTGCTTCAATCGCTGAAGCGGTTTGAGAAAGTGTCAATAGTTTTGTCAATAAAGCTTCATCATCAGAATGAAGCGCGGAAAAGGTCGTCACGACATCATCAATGGTAATCATCATATTTCCATAAGCATCCATCAGCGCTGACCCAGAAATTGCTAACTGGTTAGCTGCCTGGGACAATGCTGATAAATTACTGGCTAGGGTTTGGGCAGAGTCAGACATTTGTGACAATCCAGAAACGATTTCATCGAGACCGGCAGCCAAATCTGATGAACCTGATGATAAAGCCATAATGGCGGTATTGATATCAGATACACCTGACTTCATCGCGATTTGTCCGTCTCGAAGCGTTTGAAGACCAATAATCAGAGTTTGCATGCTTTCTCCAAATCCAGCAAGTTGATCTCCTAAAATAGCGGGATCAAAATGAGTGAAAGATGCTTGTATTGAATCAATCGAAAATGATGTTGTTTCCACAGTAATCGTATATAATCCAGAAGTGCCAGGCAGGGTCATAAAGGCAGCTGTATAGACACCTCCTGCTAAGACGACTGAACCACCTGAAACGACCGGAAAGGTTGTATTATCGGCATTTATTGTTATTTGAAGGTAAGACATATATTGATTTAAGAAACCCGCTTTCGCATATTGGTTAGATTCAACTGTGATTTGAATATCATAAACGCCAGAGCCTTCAACCTCAGAGATGGGATCAATAATTATCCCATCTTTTTTATACTCAAATGATATAAGAAATGGCAACTCATATCCACTTGATAAAAGCGAGCGATAATAGAAGTCATTACAAGCTTTTGCAACAGGAATCTCTAGACGATCACTTTCAACGAGAATACTTTCTGATCCGGTTAAGTTTTGCGCTGAAAGAAAATTGCCATATTCGGTATAGTATCCCGGCTCAGCGTTTTTAATCCGCGAGACAACGATAAGCGATTCGGTATCTCCCAACACATTGGCGTTTACATAGATGGTTTCATCAACGGCAGCTTGGTGATTGTCAGAAGGAATGCTTACGGGTGTAGTAGTGATCGCAGTCGTTGTTGAATCACAAGCATATACCCCAGTCATTGTAAGAATGAGAAGAAGCAATATCAAGATTTTTTTCATTTTGTTATTACGCCTCGTTTCGAATGAAGAGTGGTTTTTTGGATGATTTTGTCAAACACTAAAATAATATAAGGTAAAAAAACTAATGTGACAAGTGCGGAAAGAATTGCTCCTCGACCAATGAGGTTTCCTATCGCGCTCACAGCGGGGATCGATGAAACGATTCCTTCGGTGAAACCGGCGAAAGCGAGAACCAGCGATGATGTTAAAATTGAAAGCGTTGATTTGTTTGTTGCCATCTGCATTGCCATCTCCGGAGTTTCGGCTTTTCGATATTCAAGGTACCTTGTCGAGAGAAGAATTCCATAATCAACTGTACCTCCCATTTGCAAGGCGGATACAATCAGATAGCCGATAAATAGCATTGGTCGTCCTTCAATAAGTCCGATTGCGAAATTAACCCAAACCGCCGCTTGTATAATAACGGTCAGTATGACGGGAATCGATAAAGAACGAAAGAGTAAAAGAACAACAAAAACAATGGCTAAAAAGGTAACCCATAGAACTAGAGCTGAATCATCAAGCACAGTTGAACGAATTTCAGCGGTTGCTGGGGCAAAGCCGACCAAATAATATGTCGTAAAAGCGTTGCTTGCTTGAATATGAAGAAATTCCGATGCGGCATACATTTCATCATTTTCTTCATCTGATGCTAGATAAACAATGAGCCGAGTATACTCACCACTAACATAAACAGAGACAAGTGATTCGGGCAACATTTCTCGAGGAATTGAATTATCAACAACAGATGATAATGCATCAATAGAAACTATGTAATCAGAGGCCGAGATACTATCCACAAAAGCTGCTTCTTCTGACACACTAGTGTTTTTTACAAGGACAACAACGGGATTGAATGAACCAAAATGAGCGGTTATTGTTTCGTTGTCCCTTGTAACAACGCTATTGGGATCTTGAGCCGACGAATTTCCGTATATGAAGGAATTCTGGTTTTGCAGATAATAGCTTCCCACAGCTAATACAATAAATATAACTGCGAAGATATATCGAGCCCGGTAGGCTTTTGTTTTTGGGGGTTTGTTTCTATGAAATAGGGGACGATGTTTAGTTTTTTGTAATATCGAAGCGGAAAAATAGAGAAGAATCGGTAATAAAAATATTGAAGTTAGATAGCTGCAAAAAACCCCTTTAGATAAAACGATTCCAAGATCGGTACCGATGGAATACTGCATCAAGCATAAAGCTAAGAAGCCGGCAATTGTTGTGAGTGCCGATCCAGTAATGGAAGTAAAAGTTTTTTTCGTAGCAGAAACGATTGCGGGAATGATATCGACGCCGCGATCTCGTTCTTCTTGATATCTATGTAATAAGAACAATGAATAATCCATTGACAATGCCAATTGAAGAGCCATCGTCATGGTCATAGTAATGTATGATACGCTACCGAGAATGGCATTAGAACCCATATTAAAGACAACAGCTACTGCTAAATTACCTAATATCAATACTGGTTCGAACCAAGACTTACTTGTTAGAATTAAAACAATGATGCACAATGGAATGATGATTATCATGACTTTAATAATCTCACGGGAGGCAATTTTAGTCGCTTCAATATTGTTTAGAACTTCACCGCGTATCGCATATTCGTAACCTTCAAGGGTGTTACGAATCGTTGTTATTATTGAATCGGCTTCGGAATCATATGCGCCACAAGCGATTGTCACAATAAACAGAAGCGATTCATCAACATAAAAACGTTCTAATATTGCTTCGTCAATGGTTTCAATGGGGGTTGCTGGATTTACTACATCGCCAAGCCAGACAACGCTTTCGACGCCATCTAATTCTCTAAGTTGACTAACAATATTGTTGCCGTCGGTGGGAATCACATTGCTAACCATGACCTGTATGGATGTCGAGTCACCAAAAGCATCTTCCATTAAATCTACTCCAATGGCAGTTTGCGAGTTTTTGGGAAGATATTTGGTGAGGTCGTAATTGATGTGAACAAAAAAAATTGAAACGCCGGCAGCGATTGTAAGCAATAGAAATAAAACAATAACTAGCCATTTACCTTTTCCACTAAGGATTTTTTCCATGATGCCTCCGAAAAAAACAGTTATTTCAAATGAACGTTTTAAATAGTCATTTATATTATAGAAAATATATGATATTATATCAATGTAAACAACATTTGAACCGTTGTTTCAAACAAATTTTCAAATATTGTTGGGAGGTATTATTTTGGTTAAAAACGAAGCCATCAAAAAGGCAATTATCGAGACTACCAGAGAATTGATGTCGCATAAATCATCAATCACGATTAGGGATATTGCGGATGCATGCTATGTGAATATTGCAGCGGTTAATTACTATTTTGGTTCGAAGGATTATTTGTTGTCCCTAGTCCTCGATCAAATCATTAATGAAATTACACATGCAATCATCGATCGGTTAGAACGTATTCCGTTAAACACTCCGATTGAAGAATCACTTGAAATTATGATTAACATGATATATGGATATGCTTTGGAAAATGTTGGATTGTTTGGATACTTGTTTATGAATGTTGAAAACCGAGACTTAGCTTCTAAATTGTTCATTGAAGCTTTTTTTAAAAAGGGTGAATTCAAGGATATGGTGTTTAAAAAATTACGTGAATCAAGTGGTCTTCAAGATGAACAAGCACTTTACGCTCGTTATGTGCTTTTGTTTTCTTGTTTCTGTATTCCCTTAGTCATTCAAATTCTAACGGAGTCGCAATCGGAACAGCAAATCCCTGGTCTCAAAAATGATGAATTTCGGAAGAACTACATCAATGAGTTGATTAAGATGGTTAAATAACGTTATCGAGTTGGTCAATTCGAAAAACGTGACAAAAGGATACGGATATAAAAACGCCCAAAATATAGATTGACAACTGTCGATATGTTAGATATAATACATATTGATAACCGTCTATATGAGGGGGTTTTTTTATGACCAACAAAGAATTAAGCGACATCTTCAAAGTTTTATCTGATGAAACAAGGGTTCAGGTAATCAAGATGTTAACAACTGAAAAACTTTGCGCATGTCAACTTTTGAAACAACTGAAGATCTCTCAGCCCACATTATCTCATCACATGCGAATCTTATGTGATTCAGGGCTAGTTACTGCTGAAAAGGTAGGCAAATGGGTTCATTATCAAATTAACTCCCAAATGTTTGATCAAATGAAATTAATTTTTAATTTCACCAAGATTGATAACATTGTTTGTGATAAGGGGACGTGTAGATAAATTGACAATCCTTAAAGAAATCGGCGATTTTATTGTTTACCAGATTTTGGGAATGAAATGGCTCAACGAACTGATTGGCAATTTGATTCAGTGGATATTCGGAGAAACATTTGCTAACAGCACCTGGGGAGAAATCATTCAGTATTTCTTTTATGATTTCATTAAAATCGGTTTGTTGTTATGCTTCTTGATTTTTATCATATCCTATATTCAAAGTTTCTTCCCGCCGGAACGAACAAAAAAAATCCTTTCCCGTTATCATGGAATCGGGGCTAACGCCCTAGGAGCGCTTTTAGGAACGGTAACACCATTCTGCAGTTGCTCATCGATTCCGATATTCATCGGTTTTTCTCGGGCGGGTTTATCAACAGGAGTTACGTTTTCATTTTTAATTTCCAGTCCGCTCGTTGATTTGGGGGCGTTAGCTTTATTAACATCAATATTCGGATATGGCGTTGCTTTAACCTATGTTGCGGTCGGATTGATCTTAGCAATCATTGGGGGAACAATCATTGAAAAAACGGGATTGGGTAAACATATCGAACCGTTTGTGACCGAAGGCATCGATATCATTATCGAAAGTCAAAAATTGACGTTTAAAGACCGTTTAATCTATTCTAAGGATCAAATGCTATCCACATATAAAAAAGTGGTGTTATATATTGTAATCGGTGTTATCATCGGAGCAGTGATTCATAATCTCATTCCTGAAGCGTGGATTGTCTCAGCTTTAGGATCAAATAACCCGCTTTCTGTCATTTATGCGACCATTATCGGGGCTCCGATTTATGCAGATATCTTTGGTACTATCCCTGTTGCCGAGGCATTATACGCTAAAGGCGCCGGCCTGGGAACAATCCTCGCTTTTATGATGTCGGTAACGACACTTTCACTTCCATCACTCATCATGTTAAAGAAAGTTGTTAAATGGAAACTTTTGATAGCCTTCATCGGAATCGTGATGATTGGGATTATAATCATTGGTTACGCTTTTAATGGGTTAGAATATTTGTTTATCAACTAAAAAATCATAAATACAAAAAAAGGAGATTAAAAATGTCCCAAAAATGGTATCCGGTAATTAATTATGAAACATGTATCGAGTGTGGTAAATGCATCAATATGTGTCCGCATCATGTCTATGACAAAAATCAAACGCTGCCGAAGGTCATAAATCCACTGGGCTGTATTGAGAATTGTCGAAAATGTGCAAATCGTTGTCCAACTCAATCGATTGAATATGCCGGTGACGTTGGAAAAACTACTGAATGCGGATGCAATGGTGAATCAAGTAGTAATTGTAAAGAAGATGAAGAAGAAGAGTGTCGGTGCGATGGTGATTGTGACTGCCAGCCGAAGCAAGAATGCGGTTGCCATGAAAACACTGAATGCGAGTGCCGTGAAGAAAATTGTGGCTGTGAAAATAATAACGATTGCAGTTGCAAGGAGGAAAAATAAGATGATTATCAAGGTTTTAGGAACAGGGTGCCCGAACTGCAAAAAGATGGTAGCTAATGTTAGCCAAGCCGTTAAGGAGCTTAACATTGAGGCGACCATTGAAAAAGTAGAAAACATTCAGAAAATTATGGCATATGGAGTGATGAGATTACCGGCCATTGTTATTGATGGGCAAGTAAAAACGATGGGAAGAGTTCTTTCCTGCGAAGAAGTTAAAAAATATTTGTTGTAGTTAAAAAGAAGGCGACCGATGATATCATCCGTCGCCATTTTTCTATTCTTCCAATCTCTTTTTAAGATTATCTAGTTCTTTTGCTAGTATACTAGGCAGTTTATCTTCAAATATTTGATAATAGTTGCCAATGTCTTTTGCTTCATTAATCCACTTATCTTTATCGACAGACAAGATATCGGAAATGGCTGCTTTTGAAACGTTCAGACCATCTAAATCGAGGCTTTCAACGGTGGGCAGATTCCCAATCGGTGTCTTAACGGCTTCGGCTTTGCCCTCGATTCGTTCAAACACCCATTTAAGAACACGGCTATTTTCTCCGTAACCAGGCCATATAAATTTACCATCAGCGTTTTTACGGAACCAATTGACATTATAAATTCTCGGTAACTTGTCTTTGGATGTTTTTGTTCCTATTTCCAACCAGTGAGAGAAGTAGTCGCCAATATGGTAACCCATAAATGGTAACATTGCGAAAGGATCGCGTCTGACCTTACCAATCTGATCAGAAATGGTAGCGGCAGTGATTTCTGACCCCATTATTGAACCGAGGAAAACTCCGTGTTCCCATGAGAAACTCTCAGTTACTAAAGGAATGGTTGATGGACGTCTTCCTCCAATTAAGATGGCAGAAATCGGAACCCCATTTTCTGCAACCCAATCCGGAGAGATAACCGGGCATTGAGAAGCAGGGGTTGTAAAACGAGAATTGGGATGAGCGGCAGGTTCGGTTGAAGTACCTTTATACCAATCATTTCCCTTCCAATCGATTAAATGGTCAGGGGCATCATATCCAATACCTTCCCACCACACATCGCCGTCATCGGTCAATGCGACGTTGGTAAAGATAGTATTCTTTACGATGCATGCCATTGCGTTGGGATTCGATTGATATGAAGTGCCAGGAGCGACACCAAAGAAACCGGCTTCGGGATTAATGGCATACAAACGACCATCTTTGCCAAATTTCATCCAGGCGATATCGTCGCCAATGGTTTCAACTTTCCATCCAGGAATGGTTGGAACTAACATTGCAAGATTGGTTTTTCCACAGGCACTTGGGAAAGCACCGGTGATGTATTTAGAAACGCCTTCGGGAGAAGTGATTTTTAATATCAGCATATGTTCTGCCATCCAACCCTCATCCCTTGCTTGGACGGAAGCGATTCGTAAGGCAAAACATTTTTTTCCTAATAGAGCATTCCCACCATACCCTGAGCCATAAGACCAAATCAAACGCTCGTCAGTAAAATGACTGATAAATTTTTCTTCCATGGGTGCGCATGGCCAATCAGGATCAATTTGTCCTGGCAATAAAGGATAACCTACGGAATGGAGACAAGGAACAAATTCACCATCTGCACCAAGAACATCAAGAACTTTTGTGCCAACTCTTGTCATGATGCACATATTAACAACAACATAGGGACTATCGGTAATCTCAATGCCGATTTTTGATAACGGAGATCCAATAGGACCCATTGAATAAGGGATAACATACATTGTTCTGCCGTGCATGCATCCGGAATATAAATCGGTCATGGTCTTCTTTAATTCTGAGGGTTTAATCCAATTGTTTGTGGGGCCGGCATCGTTTTTGTCAATCGAAGAGATGAAGGTCCTTTTTTCAACTCGGGCAACATCAGATGGGTGGCTTCGAAATAAGAAACATCCCGGGCGTTTATCGGGGTTTAAAGGGATACAAACACCTTTCTTTACGGCGGAAGCTAAAATAGATTTGTATTCGAGATCACTGCCGTCACACCAATGAATATTGTCTGGTTGACATAAAGTTTGGATCTCATTAACCCATGAAATTAGTTTTTTGTTATCAGTCATAATAAAAGTCCTTTCATAATTTTGTATGATTATTATATCACGATTATGATAATAGTAAAAGAGCAGGCAACAAAACAATAGAGTATCAATAACAAAAAAAATATGTAATCGTAATTAAATATAAAGTAAACACTCATAATAATTGAATAAAATAAAGTAAAACAATAATTAAGTATAAAATGATAAAGAAACAACATTTTCAATATATATGTAAAAATATAAGTAGTTTTAAACGCACAAAAAGGACTAAATGGCTTTAATTGGCGGTAGAACGCCACAAAAACAAAACCACAAATATATAAATATTAAGCAAAATATATATAGATTGCTAGATAAAAAACGAATTAAAAGCCATACAATAAAACGATAAAATAAACAATACAAATATATGGATTACCAATAACGGCATATATGGCCATATATGGCCAAATAAAGCATTAATATTCAATCGCAAATAGGCATATTTGCTTTATAATAACGGTTTATTCATAAAAAAAGAGCACAATCGCCTGGCTTATTCGTTATTTTGCTCGCATTTTACGATTTATAGAAACATATGATTTTGTTGATGAATATACAATTTTTATAAACAATTCATTTTGAAACTGTAAATATGGCTAAAAATAGGCATAAATTGGGTATAAATTGACATATAGTAAACTCCCGCCAATGTATATTTATAATTATATATATCTATATATGTTTAATTGAATGATGTCAAAATGCGAATTCTCAATCAATTTATAAATCGCTATATTTGGGCATTTACACCTGTAGTATGTCGATAATTTATGTATTGTATCACTATAGATGTATTGATTTGAGGTTGCCTTGCCTAATACCAAGTATTTTTTATTTGATATAACCATTAACCATTTCTAAAAAGAAAAACCCGATTCTGTATAATAGTAAACATTTTTGCTTTCTTGCCTCTTTAGTAAAATTATACTTTTTTATTTTTATTTGCTTTTCATAACATTTATATTATTATTTATTTCCGTATAAACTCAATTTTCTAAGCATACATTTGTGATCGGGTCATGAAAACCAGTTTATTAGTAAATCTATTTTAAGCGACGATTTGCATTATTTTTATTTTTTTAATTTTGTGCTTTATCATTTGTTGTGCATTATTTGTTTTGATTTTTTTAATAATTATTATTGTTATTTTTACATTTATCGTTCTCATATTATTTCATTGTTATTAACCGAATATTATCAATTGTATAACCCTCATTCGAACGATTCGTGTTATTTGTCACTTGGTCTTCCAATCATATAACCCATTTCTTTTCCTGTATTTCTTTATAAAATATTGGTTATATGGTATAAATAGAGTATACAATTTTATATTTGAAGGGGTGAAACAAAATGGACAAAAAATATGCTGTTCCGCCATATAAAATTAAAATGGTTGAACCAATTCATTTAATTGGACGGAGCGAGCGAGAAGAGCGTTTAGCTCAAGCTGGATATAACCAGTTTGCACTGAAAAGCGAGGATGTATTCATTGATTTGTTAACTGATTCTGGGACAGGGGCAATGAGCCATTTTCAGTGGGGAGCGATGATGATCGGCGATGAAGCTTACGCGGGATCGCAAAGTTTTTATCGATTAGAAACGGCAGTAAAGAATATTACTGGATATGCATATATAATGCCTGCCCATCAAGGAAGGGGCGCCGAGCAGGTTGTCATTCCACAACTAATAAAACATCCGGGAATGATTTTTATCAGCAATATGCATTTTGACACTACTCGCGCTCATGTTGAATTAGCTGGCGGTGAAGCGGTTGATGTAGCTTGCAAAGAATGTCTCGACACGTTAACATATTATCCTTTTAAAGGTAATTTCGATCTAGAAAAACTGGAAAAGGTCATCATTTCGCGCGGGAAAGACAATGTTGCAGGCATAATTCTTACCGTTACAAATAATGCTGTCGGTGGACAACCGGTTTCTATGGAGAACTTTCGTTCAGTGTGTGAGATTGCAAAAAAATATCAAATTAAAACTATCATCGACGGGGCAAGATACGCTGAAAATTCTTATTTCATTAAAATCAGAGAAAAAGGATATGAAAATACTTCAGTTAGAGAGATTGCTAAAGAGATGTTCGGATATGCAGACATCTTTTTGATGAGCGCAAAAAAAGATGGTCTCGTGAATATGGGGGGAATCATCGCTATTAAAGATGATCAAGATCTGTTTCGAAAGTGCCAGACTTACATTGTTCCAATGGAGGGTTTCCCAACCTATGGTGGAATGGCAGGAAGAGACATGGACGCTTTGGCGGTCGGGCTTGATGAGGCGCTTGATGAAGCCTATTTGGAATATCGAATTGATGAAGTCAGATATCTTGGCGACAGACTAAAAGCAGCGGGAATTCCAATTCAATTTCCAACTGGAGGGCATGCTGTGTTCGTTGATTGTGGAAAAATGTGTCCTCATATTCCTTATGATCAATTTCCGGCAGCGGCAGTAGGAAATGAATTATATATCGAAGGTGGCATTCGTTCCGTTGAGATTGGATCTATGCTAATGGGAAGAGATCCGATCTCTGGAAAGAATCGGCAATCGGACATGGAACTATTGCGTTTAACCATTCCCAGAAGAGTGTATACGTTTCAACATTGGGACTATGTTGCGGATAGTTTGATAAATGTGTTTAATCGTAGACAAACGATAAAGGGATTAAAATTCACATACGAGTCACCAGTGTTGCGGCATTTTACATCTCGTTTCGTTCCGATGCCTTAACCAAATAAAACATTTTGAAAAAGACCATACGGGCACACACGTGCATGATCGCATGGTCTTTTGTTTATAAAAAACAACAATAATGGTTAAAAAATCGAATACAATGGTGTTACATGTTTTTAATAATCAAAGACGCAAGAATTTATGAACAATACAAATAATGTTGATAAATAATACTGTCAGATTATAAATATCGCCATATATGGCCGTCAAATGACAAGAAAACAAAATATAATTAAAGAGTACTAATAGCAAAAATACGGATATGCGACGGTTAAAATTAGCGAAAAATCAACTGAAAAATATCTATAAATGAATTAATATATATAAAAGCACACTTATAAATAGCGAAATGGCCATGTATAGCCATAGATAAACTGCGATTTATGGTAAAATGTCGAGAATATGTCCCCTTTAAATGATAATTTCGTACTTTTACTAATAAAATATGATATTTCTGTTAAGAATGTTACTATTCTTTAACGCGATCTTTTAGACGACTAATTGTATTCATAAGGAATTTTGATCGCCCAAAATATCAATATGGCCAGAACTGGCGATATATAATGCATAAAATGGTTATTAGTATATATTTTAATCATGATATTTAATAATTCATATACTGTGATTTTGTTTAATTCACGATAATTTGGAACGATTATTATTATTTAATGAAATATATGATATATGCCTATACGTGGCCATTATACATCATTTATATATTCACCGTATCGGCTAATATTTAATAGATTATCTCTCCTTTGCTTGATTTTAAAAGTACGATGACCCAAATGGTTTTGGTTGTAGTATTTTCTCTATTTGATATTTTTTTGTGATATAATTATAACAAATATAATCTATTGTTTATATTCCGAATTTCACTTAAGGAGACAACCGATGATTTTGATTGAATGTCGTAATATGAATAAGTCTTATCAGAATGGACAAATAGAAACCCCAGTCCTTAAAGACATCAATCTCGTTGTAAATGACAATGATTTTTTGGGCATCACCGGTCCTTCTGGAAGCGGAAAAACAACATTATTGTATGTGCTAAGCGGTTTGGAAAAGCCAAGCGACGGAGAAGTGATACTTCTTAATCAAAACGTTGCTCAATATAATAACCAGCAAATGTCCAATATTAGAAAGAATCAAATTGGTTTTATTTTTCAATTTTATAACTTAATTCCGAATTTAACAGTAAGAGAAAACGTTATGCTTGCTTTGGTTATTGCAAAAGGCAAGGATGATTCTCGGGTTGATCAATTATTGACGATGGTCGGAATGGCTGATTACCAAAACCGTTATCCAAACGAATTATCCGGAGGTATGCAACAACGAGTTGCTATCGCGCGAAGCCTTGTTAATGATCCGAAAATTATTTTTGCTGATGAACCTACTGGTAATTTAGATACAATCAATGGCAACGAAATAATGAATTTACTTCATCGGCTTCATGACGAACATAAGAAAACGATTGTTTTAGTCACTCACAGTGATGATTATATTAAGTACTGTTCGCGATTCATCAAATTGGTAGATGGGAAGATTGTTAAAGATGAAGTCCTTTCTTTTTAGACTTCGTTTTGCCATCAGAAATATTACTAAATATCCAGGAAGATCGCTGGTCGTTTTGTTAACTTTAATTCTTTCGATGGTGCTTTTTATTTTCGTTATATGTATGAACAATGTCTTGTATCAAATTTTTTATAATAATGCACAAGAACAATATATAAATGTTGACTTGACTCTGACATACGATAGCAATTCTGATGCAAGAATATTAAGTTCCCGAAAAATTGAAGAAGAATACGATGAGTACTTTAATTTTTCGGCTTGTTTCTTTAACTACTACTCACTCGTTTCGGCTGACGAAACAAATTTTTACTCACAGGTTTTTTCGGCTTCAGTCAATGATCTAGAAAACGTGATTGATTACGATTTAGAAACGCTTTTTGCTACAGAAGCTTTTATTACCGAAACATTAGCCGGCAAATATATGTTATCAGTTGGAGATAAAATAACTTTATATGCTAGAGGCATAGAACTTGAATATACAATCAAGCAAATTGTGGCAGATCGAGGATTATTTGCGGACGATACAATCTTTGTTAGAAAAAAAGAATTGATTGAATCTTTTTATGGCACAACGACTTATATTGGAAACATAGTATACTTTGACTTAAAAGATAACATTAATCCCAGTGATGTCATTTCAATACTCAATGACGATTCTGAGTATGCTGATTTTGTGGCGGCGACGACGGTTAATCCGGATAAAATAAGTGCTTCAACGACAAATGTTAGTTCCGTTTATATTGGGGTTGGACTAATTGTTCTTTTTGTTATTGTTTTTGTTTTGAATTCGCTATTCCCTTTATTATTTAAAGACTTTCGACAACAAATGGGAGTTATTCAAATCCTGGGAGGAAATCATCGTTTTTCATTATCTATTTGGCTATTACAGTTTTTGATTTTCGGATTGTTAGCCATCCCATTAGGCGTAAGCTTAGCTTATCTTCTTTTTTCTAAAGGAGCTGAAGTGGTCGGAATTGCAACGCCTATTGTGTTTCAGATCGAATATATCGCGATGGCTATCGGTTTCTTTATCATCTTTATCGGTTTCGAAGTCGTTTATCGATTTATTCAATTAACACGTCGATCCTCAGTAGCGATTTCATATGATCGACGTCACCAAACCACAAAATCAATGCGAATTGTCCTCTCCGGATCAACCATTTTGTTAATTATGCAACTAATTTTTCATCCTTTCGCGGAACAATACAACGCTTTAGTAACTGTAATTTTGATTTTAATGATTATTTTTTCGTTTTCCGATTTTGCATTGGAGTTAGTCGGTTGTATTGCAAAAAAAGCTCATAAACCATCCGCTTTCTCATTGTTTGGAGCTAAAAATTTGCATGAGAATCTTACAATCCATAATTCTCTGAAAGTCGCTCTGATTTCAACAATCGGCATTGCAATTACGCTGACGACTTGGTTTTTTGTGAACACAGAAACAGAAGCAAATGCCTCGAGAGTCATTGGCGACTATATCCTTACCAATATCGTTGATTACGATGAAGACCTAAAAAATGATATTACTGAAACATACGCACTTAACTCGATTGATGAAGCCATCGTTTATCAAAGCACAGCGATGCATTTTGTTTATCGAGGAGAAGAGCGAAGGGAGAATATTTCGTTTTTTATATCGATTCCGTTTGGCAACATTGACTCATATTTTGATTTCCAATATGAAGGAGATGTTGCCAACAAACTTACGAATACGGATATTCCCTATATTGTTTTGCCGAAAACGCTAGCGAAAATGAATGAACTTGAAATTGGCGATCAAGTGACAATGGAGTTAAGTCGGGAGATACCGACAATGACTTTTACGATTGCTGGTTTCATTGATACGAATTTTGATGAAATCATTTTCTCTAATCTGTACATTCTGGAAGACAACGCAACATCAGATTTAACCAACTCATTATTCATAAACACAATTGCTTCGGACGAGACAATCAAAATTGAAATAATCAAACAATATGCTGCGCGCATGTATTATTTAGTGGAATGTGCAGAATTGATTGCAGGTATCAAAGAACAAATATCCGAAATTACTGACTATTTGTCGATTCTAATATTGGCAATTTCCGGAGCCTTGATTATCATAATTATTAACAACTCATTAATGGTTTTCTATGCCATGAAGTCGGATTATGCGAAAATGATGGTCTTAGGCCTCAGCAATCATGAATTGATGAAACAACTTCTTTGGGAGGTTTTCATCATGGCATTTATCGTTTTACTAACATCCGTGGTAGGAGCTTTCTTTATCGTCGATAATCTAGGTGCCTTGATGTTATTTGGTAAATACTATAAAATGATTGAAGCCACAATTCCCGAAATTGTTGGTCGTGTTTTGCTTGGAGTTATAGCCTTTATTTTGAGCTATGGGATTTATTTGGTGAAATCTAATTCCATTGAGGCAATTGCGGAAATTAAGCGATTTTGATATATGACAATAAAGCATAAAAAAATAAAAATACTATCCAATTACCGGATAAACGCTCAGATTGTTATGAGCGTTTTTTTGTTTCATATGGGGTATCGATTTCTTGGTTGCTTGTTTATTGACAAAGTGATATAATTATAGACAATCGCTATTGAAAAGCATTTTTTGGTGAGGGAAAAAAGAGTAAAATTTGTGAAAAAAAGCCATTTTTTGTATGGTAGACCTCGCAAAATAGCGATTTCCGGTTTTGGGTTATTGTTTTACTAAATCGTACTTAGAAGTGATGGGTGATCGGGTTGATTTATTTTCTGATCGGATTGTTAACAGTCCTTATTTACTTGGGCATGCTTTTTGTTTCCATAAAAGGCCGAGTCGAAATCAAGAAGATTTTGAAGGTATTGTCGGTTATTCTTTTCGCCGTATATATGGTTCGTCTTTTTTCTTTCGATGCAATTAACAGTACTTTTAACTTGATGAAGATTGAACAAATTTCGGTTTTGGTTCCCGAAAACACGTGGTTGTTTTCTGTTGGTGAATCGATATTGATTTTAGTATTAAGATGGCTGACCGTATGTTTGGTCGCACTAGCCATTGTTGCCCCTTGGTTTAGCGAACAAGTTACCAGAAATATTTTGGCATATATCGGAATTCCGGTTTGCATCTTAAACATTATTTTCTTTCAATCCCATATTATTGCTTTTTTAGGAACTGATTTTTCCTTTTTGTCATATCGGACCATCCAATATGCAGCTGAGACAATTCTTCTATTTGTAATCTGCGGTTTAAATCTGACGATCATTTTAAAGAACAAAGAGTATCGCAAACCGATTGGAAAGCAAATCGGAACGCTGTTTTTGATACTTACTTGTGTTATGATGGCTTATTTTCCACAAGCAATGCTCTACAACTTATTTGGTAATTATGGCGAATCACCTTATGATTTTGTCGTCACGCATCGGCTCACCATTTATGCGGCCTTCCTATTCATGATTATTGCTTATGCCAGTCTTCGGTCGCGACCACAAGAAGATAAAAACCTATTTTTTGTCATTATGGCTTTAGCTGGTCTGTTTCAATACTTTTATGTTCCAAGATCTGGATGGGCGGGCTTGCCACTTCATTTGTGCAACACA
>JAQWBC010000105.1 GCA_028707415.1 Candidatus Izemoplasmatales bacterium | reverse complement strand
GGAATACCAAAGGTACGAAACAAGACAAAAGGAAAAGATGACCGTCTTGACAGACTGTCATCTTCAAAATAACAATACAAATACTAAGGCTTTTATCAACTGTCCTTTACATGGGGTACACTATAGATTTCCTCTCATGACCGGTTTTCTTTATTCTTCTTTATTTTCTGGTTTTTCGTTTTCTTCTGGTTTTTCTTCAATCAATTCCGGCTCAGTTGGTTCGCCTTGTTGTGTATCGACAACATCACCTGGTTGTGGTTCAACATAAATATAGTCATCAACATTGACTGAACCTTTAAACAATTCTTTTGCTCTTAAAGCGGTATGATGTTCTTTGCCATTCGCGATGACAAAAGCTAAACATTTATCCATTTCTAAATCATCGTGGATTTCTTTATAGTACAAAGCCAATCGGTAATTGAGAATTAATTTGGTTGAGATATATCCATCTTCGCGGGAAAAATGCCGTTCAATGATTTCCTTGTAATGCTCCGGATCATCAGAAAGATTTTGCATAGCGTCGAGTAATTCGGTATATCCATCAACGAAATCAGCGTATTTAGGTCCGAGCTTTTCTTTGACATTTTTAATTCGTTCAATGCTTTGACGAACTGTTTCCATGTCATCCAATTCAAAAGAAGCGTAGCTAGTATATGCAAAGATTAGTACCTGATATCCAGTGATGACTTTCTTCAGTTCAATTGTGTTAAAGTTTTTGATAGCATCTTCATAACGCCCAGCATTGTAAAGTGCAATCCCTAAGTATACTTGGTACAAGGTTTTGAATTGTTTCGTTGGGGCATTGGCAACGGCTTTTTCTGCCATTTGGACAGCGCCGGCAACGTCAAGATCATAATCAACCATCATTGAGAATTTGTTGGTGAACATTTGCCATGGAGCTGTAAGCTTGTACTTGATAAACAGATAACCAAACGAAATGATGAGCAAGTCATACAACCAACCGTTGTCACCAAAATATTTGAAAATAGATTCAGTGACAATCAGGGCGACGCCGCCAACAAATAAAACAGCAAGTGCGATAATAAATTGTTTTCGATTCATAATTTCTCCTTTTTATATATCTTTTCCGATGACGATATCTTCGTCTTCGTACAAAGTCAATCCCAAAGTATCAGCGACATCGGAAAATATATCAATGATACCATAAAAATCTAATTTGTTTTCTTCGGTAACTAAGCGGATTTGTTCATCCACATAAAGCGCTAAATTATCGTCCGTTAACATCTTTTTATCAATGATGTCTTCAAGCTTGTCGAGCAATTTTTCCAAAGTCTTGTTATCATATTTGCGATGCTTTTCTTCAAGTTCATAACGAACATCCTCGATAAAGAGAATGTAATTGATAATCCGATCGTATTCCAAAAACGCGTGTAAATCATCATTAAAGTTTGTTTTTAAATAGATTTTACATGATTCGAACTGGTCATGAAGAAATGCCAATCCAACATCAAAGATTTTTGTTAAGTCGGAATCAGGTCGCATTCGTTTGGCGGAGGTTTCTTGTTCGATAAAGTCCATTACCGCAAAAACCGGATAAAAACGGTCGAAAAGCAGGCTTCCATGTTCTTTTAATTCGCGATAAAAGGGATAATTCTCCGTTTTCCAAAATCGAAATTCTTTTAAGATGGTTTCCATGTTTTCACCGCCTTATGTATCATTATATCATTACTAGGAAAAAAACCACAAAAAATATCGTGGTTTTTTTGTGATGTTTTTTATGCTTTATCGACCGAACCAAACAATATCATCTTTTCTCTTACGGTTTGTTTGATAGCCTCGACTCCGGGGGCTAAAAGTTTTCGGGGATCGAACCCTTTTCCTTCACGGTCTTTTCCCGCTTCGATATATTTACGGACAGCTGCCGCAAATACCAATTGACATTCGGTATTTACATTGATTTTTGCAACACCTAAGGCAATTGCTTTTTTAACCATTTCATCAGGGATGCCGGTTCCACCATGTAAAACTAAAGGCTTATTTTTTACTTTACTTTTAATGGCTGTTAATACTTGAAAATTAAGTCCCTGCCAATTAGCAGGATACACTCCGTGAATGTTGCCAATGCCAGCCGCTAAAATGGTAACCCCAAGTTCGGCAATTCGCAAGCATTCATCGGGATCAGCTAATTCGCCCATTCCCAAAACGCCATCTTCTTCGCCGCCAATGGCGCCAACTTCGGCCTCCATTGATAATCCAAGCTTTTTTGTGATCGCCACAAGTTCTTGAGTTTTAGCAATATTCTCAGCAATCGGATATTTAGATCCGTCAAACATGACAGAAGAAAATCCGGCCTCGATTGCTTTATATGTCCCTTCATATGTTCCGTGATCAAGATGTAAAGCTACCGGAACAGTGATGCCTAATGCTTCAATCATGGCATCAACCATTGTCGCAACAGTTTTAAACCCCGTCATATATTTCCCCGCCCCCTCAGAAACACCAAGGATGACCGGAGAATTCAATTCTTGAGCCGTTTGCAAAACAGCTTTGGTCCATTCAAGGTTATTAATGTTAAACTGGCCAACGGCATATCCGTTTTCAAAAGCATTTTTGCACATTGCTTCTAACGACACTGTTTTCATCTATTTCCTCCAAAAGGAATAATTTTGACATGGATGTTTTTCGTCCTTTATTATACAAAACTTTTGCATAAAAGTAAAGTTATTCTCCCGGTTACGAAAACATCAACGGTATATTTAATTTAATATTCTATTAAAAAAATCCCGTCGCATCCGGACGGGATTTATTGATATTTCTGCGTTATAAACCGGCGACTGGCATCGATTTGACTTTAACCGATGGGCAAGTAACTCCGAAGTATCCCGTTTTTAAGTCATTGCCAACAGCGACGATATCTTTTAGCAAACTAATAAAATTACCGGCGACAGTTACTAAAGCTACAGGAGCTCCGATTTTACCGCCTTTAACCACAAACCCAGAGGCCTGAAGGGAAAAATCACCCGATACCGGATTAGCACCAGCGTGCGATCCTTGAAGACTGGTAATCAGTAATCCGTCTTGAACCGAAGCGATTAAGGCATCAAAACTGTCATTTCCGGGAATCATTTTCATATTAATGAAGGATACGGAACCACCAAAGCCGTTTCCTGTTGTTGAAAGACCATCTTTCTTCGCGGTATTAAGATTGTGTAAATAAGTGGTTAGAACTCCGTTTTTGATTAATTCTTTATATTTTGTGGCACAACCCTCATCATCAAAAGACCGTGAGGAACTCGATTTTTTTAAAAAAGGGTCATCAACAATCGTGACTAATTCCGAACCAATTGTTTCATTGAGTTTACCTTTGAGAAGCGACAACCCTTTTTGGACTGAATCGGCAGAAAAAACATTTTGGAATGTCATTAACAAAACGGCTAATGCATCTCGGCGAAGGATAATTTCGTAATTATTTGAAGCAACCGGTTTCGCTCCTAAAGCATCAGTTCCTTCTTTTACGATTCGTTGGGAAAGTTCTTCTAAATTGAAATCAGCGAAATCATTGGTAATATCCAAATCAAATCCTGTCCGTTGGTCAGTTTCATCTTTAACAATTACTTGAGCGCCAAGGTAGGCGGAATTGACTTTGTTATAAAGTTTTAATCCTTTCGTGTTTTGTAATAATACCGTTCTGGTTGTCTCCGAATACATCGTTTCAGCGATAGAAACACGAGGATCAGCTTTATGCAATAGTCCATCCAGCGCCTTAACCGCGGCTATTTTTTCCGCAGCATCTTTCAATTCCAAAGCTTCTTGGTATAATCCTTCAACCACTTCATAATGGGGATCGCCGGCGTAGATGATGGCTTCATCGGGAGAGTCAATAATTTTGGCGTTAGCAATCAGATTATCAACTATCAAATCAATGACTGAATCATCCATAACTTCAGTAACAAAGGTCCCGAATCGGCCTTGATAGATACCGCGAATGGTTAAACTTGATGAGTCTGAAATTTCATATTTATCCAAATCACCGTTAAAGACTTCAATGGATAATTCGTTTTTATGCGACAAAAACGCTTGCACTTCTAAAACGCCTTTTTGTTTTGCTTTTAGGAACAATAAATCCAGGTTCATGTTATTTCGCCCCTTTCTTTCCGCCAACAGTAATTGATTGAACTCTTAGAGTCGGTTGGCCAACATCGGCCGGTATTGATCCTGAAGCCGACCCGCACATACCCCGTGCTCGTTCAAGGTTGTTAGCGATCATATCGATTTTAAACAATATATCCGCACCGTTTCCGACCAATGACGCTCCGCGAACCGGTTCTGCTATTTTCCCATCTCTAACCATATAACCTTCGGATACTGAAAAATTAAAATCACCGGTTCCTGGGTTAACCGAACCGCCCCCCATTTTCGCAGCGAAGAGTCCATATTCGGTAGCTTTGATGATTTCATCAAACGTTGATGTGCCTTTATCAATAAAAGTGTTACTCATGCGTGATGTTGGCGCGAATTTATATGATTCTCTTCGCGAAGATCCGGTTGGCAGATGATCCATCCTCCGCGAATTAAGTAAATCGACCATATAAGTTTTAAGAACTCCATTTTCAATTAAAACGCGGCGCTGTTGCGGATAGCCTTCATCATCGAAATTAGCTGATCCCCAGCCATTTTCAATGGTGCCGTCATCAATAGCATTAACGATTGGC
>JAQWBC010000104.1 GCA_028707415.1 Candidatus Izemoplasmatales bacterium | reverse complement strand
GGTGAATCTTTCCACTCGGCATCAAACTTGTTTACATTGTCGTTCATATCGCCACCAAGTTCGAGTGGCTCCATGGCATTAAGTAATTCGTTTTTACCATACAAAATTCCGATCCCAGTAGGACCAAGCATTTTATGCCCGGAAAAGGCTAAAAAATCGCATTTCAGCGCTTTTACATCAATAGGCATATGTTGAATAGCCTGAGCTGCATCAATTACAGTAATAGCGCTTTTTTCATGGGCAAGATTAATGATATCCAGAATCGGAGTAATGTATCCTAAAACGTTGGAAACATACGTTAGCGCCACAACTTTTGTACGATTGGATAGCACTGACGTAAAATTATCAATCGTAATTCTTCCTTCCGAATCAAGAGGGACAAAAACTAATTTAGCACCGGTTTTAATCGCGACATTCTGCCAAGGAAGTAATGATGAGTGATGCTCCAATTCGGATACAATTATCTCATCACCCGAATGAACGTTTTGCATTCCATAACTTAAGGCAACGAGATTTAAAGCGGATGTGCCACCGCGCGTAAAGACTATTTCTTGGGGCGTGGCGTTAATAAAAGTAGCGACTTTTTCTCGAGCCTCTTCATATAGACAAGTCGCTTCATATGCCTCCTTATATACCCCTCGATGAATATTAGCCGATAAATCGTGATCATAATGAGTCACTGCTGTAATGACCGAATTGGGCTTTAGACTGGTCGCAGCATTATCAAAATAGACCATATCCTTTTCAGTAATCTGCGGAAAATCGGCCCGCCAGAGATTTTGTTCCATCAATAATCCACCCCTTTCATTTGTCGTTCAATTGCTTTTTCCAGTTTTTTCAAAAATCCTGGATTTTCAATTCGTTTATAAAGCGGTGATAAATACCCTGAAATGATTAAACGTTTCGCGGTTGCTTCATCCATACCCCGACTTAAAAGATAATACAGTTCATCAGCGTTGATTTGACCGATGGCACAACCATGACCGGCATCAACGTCATATTCATCGATTATTAATTTCGGTTCGACGGTAATCGAACCTTTTTCTTCAAGAATAATGCCACGGTTGTTTTGATGACATACCGATTGATAATTGCCTTTACCAATGGTTTCGGTAACATCAACATGCATCTGAGATTCTTTTGCAGAAACGAGTAAGTTTGTTACTTCAGATACAGTTAATGGCTGATTATGAAAGACATCTTGAATTGATGTAAAAGTCTCGTTTTGACCGGCAATAGCTAGCATGGTAGCTTTTAAACGACTGCCCACACCGTTTAGTTCATAATGATCAGCAATCTTTATGTTTCCATCAACGACAATGCCCGAAGAAAGATCTAGTTCGCTCGCAATCGCTTGATCGATAATCCGAGAAACAGTAAACTCTTTATTACTTTTACCGATAAACACATTTGTTAATACTAATCTTGCTCCCTTATCAAGTTTGATAAAAATACCAATATTAGCTTGTTTGAGATTTATTAGGTAATCAATACTCCATTGAACGGAAATATCCGCGCCAAGATGAATATGCAAATTTACCGGTTTAGTGCTACCTTCTATAACTATCGTAACTGGTTTTTTCCATTTTTTTTGATTTGATACTCGGATTGACCAACCATCACTCGTTAATTTAATACCCGAATAATTGCCAAAAATATCTTTAGATTTTTTACCAAACAGAATTGTGCATTCATCAGCGAGGAAAAAATTAGGAGTTTTCATCGATATTCCCTCCCGTTACTTAACTGACTTTGTTGCACAAGTCCCCAAAGAGATGGGTTTTTTCTTTTCGACAAATTCATCAATGCCTAGTTCGGCCTTCAGCCAATCATATCCATCAGCGTCAATTTTAGCAATTAGCTCTTTGCCACCGGTCTTGACGATTGCGCCTCGAATCATGATATGCACATAATCTGGGATGATTGAATCAAGCAATCTTTGGTAATGGGTAATAAGTACTAACCCTAAATCTGGTGATTTCATCGCGGTGACATTCTCCCCGACGATGCGCAAAGCATCGACATCAAGTCCCGAGTCAATTTCATCCAGTAAAGCAATCTTCGGTTTAATCAGTTTCATTTGTAAAATCTCATTGCGTTTCTTTTCGCCACCAGAAAAGCCTTCATTGACATATCGGTGGGCTAATCCCGAACCCATTTTCAAATCCTTGGCTGCATCTTCCATTGCGAGGATAAATTTTCCGATGCGCAAGTGTTTACCTTCGCCAAGATGAGCTTGAACCGCAGATTTAACAAAATCAAAATTGGTTACTCCCGGAACTTCAATTGGGTTTTGCATTGCTAAAAACAGACCAGCTCGACTGCGTTCGTCAACCGACATCTCGTTTAGGCGAATGCCATCAAGTAATATTTCGCCACTATCAATGTGATATTTGGGATGACCCATGATCACTTGAGCGAGAGTTGACTTCCCAGTTCCGTTTGGACCCATAATAGCATGAGTTTCGCCTCCATGAATTACCAGATTTATCTGATTAAGGATAACTTGATCTTCTACCGATACGACTAGGTTTTTAATTTCCAGAACCGCCATAAAATATCCCTCCAAATCAACCGTCTTAATTGTACAATATTTCCGGCTTTTATGCAAAAATTATGTCCTTTTATTAAAAAAAAGAATCAAAATTCGATTCTTTATTATTTTTCAATGATTTCTCCTGATCCAAGCATTTCCGGACTTTTAACATGTTTGGCGTTTGTGTGTTCCAATAATTTACGAATTACCGTCAAAAAGAAGAACGATAAAACGCTCAAGGTGATGCCGATAACATAGGCCCCCATGCCAAAGCATAGACCAATCATCGCTCCCAACCATAATGTTGCGGCGGTAGTCAATCCATAGATGCCGCTGGAAGATTTCAAGATAGTTCCCGACCCTAAAAACCCGACTCCTACAATGACTTGAGCAATAATCCGTTGTCTTTCCAACGTGACTGTGATTCCAGCAGCCAGTACTTCTTGAGCGGTAGCAAGAGCATCATAATACAAATACTCTTGCAATAAAGCAATACCACAAGCACCAAAAGCAACCATTAAGTGAGTCGTAACCCCAGCAATCTTGTGTCTCATTTGTCGTTCAAACCCGATTATTCCCACGAAAATAGCGGTTAATCCAATCCGCAACATGATTTCACCGAAAGATGGATTTAGGGCACTAAAATCGATCGTTAACAAAGCCAACATAAAAATCACCTTTTCATAATGGATACGTTTTTGTAAGCGTTTACTAATAGAATTATTATTATAACAGAAATCATTTTGTAATTCAATATCTATTTTGACAAAAAAAGTGTTCGCAAAAACACCGATAATTTCCGTTGTTTTTTATAGAAAAACGAAATAATTATCTCTTTATAAGTCAATCTCCGTTGTCAAGTATGGATTGACATGAATCATGCAATGCTTGACGTTAGGAATTCTAGCCTCAATCTCGTCGTGCAAAATATGGGCAATATTGTGAGCTTCGGTAATCGATATCCGTTTATCGACCGCAATTTCCAAATCGACAAATAGACGCATCCCAAAGATTCGGGTCTTCAGATCATCAAGATGGATTACTCCTTTTTGTTCGGCAACAATTGCTTTTATCTGTTCAATCGTTACTTGATCAGCTGCATGATCGACTACTTGACTAAATCCTGTTTTAATGATTCCTAATCCGAGTTTAACGATGAATAAACAAATCAATATTGAAGCAATTGGTTCCAAGATATGAATTTCGAGCATTGATCCGATGATGCCGATAATTGCCGCTAAAGCACTGAATTCATCGGAACGGTGATCTAAAGCCATGGCGTCCAAAGAAGGTGAATGCGCTTTTTTAGCATTGTATCGAGTGAAATGATACATCCCTTCTTTGATAATAATTGTAGCAAATCCCGCAATTAAAGCGATAAATGTTGGTGGGACAATGTCCCTGTTTTCAGCAAAGTAATAATAGATATTTTCCACTGCAGCTCTACCGATTTCAAAGGCGGTTAGTAACAATGCAATCCCAATAAAGACCGAAACCATACTTTCATACTTTTCGTGTCCATACTGATGATCTACATCCTTTTCCTTACGAGAAAATCGGCCCATAATCATCACAGCCATAGCCGTGACAACATCGGAGATTGAATTGACGGCATCCGAAATAATAGCGCTTGAACGACCAATAATCCCCATGATAATTTTCATGGCGGCCAAAAAAAAGTTCAAAATCATTGTCCAGATTGAAACCTTCGTGATAATTTTTTGTTCAGAAACGTTGCGGAGTTCGTTTGCTTCCATGAAATAACCACCTTTGGTAATAAAAAGCGAGGCATTGTTGATGTCCCGCATTTTTGGATGCTGTCAAATGACCCGGGTTTCCCCTGTACATAAGTTATTAATTATATTACCATTATATTTAAGTATCAATTGTTTGTCAAGTGATTATTCGTCAATGTTACCTTAGTCTTCAAACACATCCTGATTATAATAATTCTGAATTATAGTTAGAGCAGCTTTCAAAGTGGCATCATCAAGTGCGCAATACGCCGATGTTGTGTTAACGAAAGTACCGGTTTTTAAAATGTTGGCAACGGCATCATTTAAAACACCAACAACATAGAGTCCATCATTAATATCGAGAAAATATGTTTCCATTGCTGTGATTAGACTTGTTGGCAAATCCGGGACGATGATTCCATAGGTTTCTTGATTTTCCTCGGATATATCA
>JAQWBC010000003.1 GCA_028707415.1 Candidatus Izemoplasmatales bacterium | reverse complement strand
TTGTCAAGTAATTACTAAGCTTGAAGGCAGTGATCCATCAAGTGTTATTTTCGATGCTATTCACGTTGCGAAACAACAAAACATTGATGTTTTATTATGTGACACCGCTGGTCGACTTCAGAATAAAGTCAACTTGATGAGCGAACTTGATAAAATCAATCGAACGATAAATCGAGAAATGGGAGACGTTCCACACGTGACTTATCTAACTATCGATGCAACAACCGGTCAGAATGGATTGAACCAAGCTAAAATCTTTTCAGAGGTTACAAAGGTATCGGGAATTGTACTAACTAAGCTTGATGGCACCGCTAAAGGCGGAATCGTTTTAGCCATTCGTAACGAGTTGGGAATTCCGATTAGCTTTGTCGGGATGGGAGAGAAGATTACCGATATAGCATATTTCGACATTGAAGATTATATTTACGGCTTATTTGCCGATTTCTTTGAATAGAGGGATGATTATGGATAATCAACTTACGGAAAAGATTCATTATAATTCTTTGTTTGATATATATGGATTATTGCTAACCGATAAGCAACGGGAATACTTTCAATATTATTATTCCGATGATTATTCCTTATCAGAAATCGCGGAATTGTATAAGGTCAGCCGCAATGCCGTTTTTGATCAAATCAAGAAAGCAATCAATCATTTAGAAAAATATGAAGAAAAACTAAATATATGGAAACAAAAACAAAAAATCGAAACGATTAGCGAACAAATAAAGGCGTTATATCCAAATGACATCCAATTAGCTTCGCTTGTTGATAAAATCGAAAAAACGGAGTGAGATACCCATGGCTTTTGAAAATTTAACAAAACGATTACAAATGGCGTTGCGTCGCATAGCCGGAAAAACACGATTAACAGAAAACGATATCGAAGAAATGATGAAGGAAGTCCGGCTTTCCCTTTTAGAAGCCGATGTCAATTATAAGGTTGTTAAGGACTTTACCGCTGAAATCAAAGCATTAGCTTTGGGCGAAAAGATTATGAAAGGTCTGAACCCCGGCGAACAGGTCGTTAAAATCGTCAATGATGAATTAGTCAAACTGATGGGCACCGATGCCGAGACGATTAAATTTACTCAAGGCAAAAAAACGGTCATCATGATGATTGGTCTTCAAGGCGCGGGTAAAACGACTACCGCTGGAAAGCTAGGCTGGTTTCTCAGAAAGAACTATGAAAAAAAACCATTGTTAATCGCTGCCGATATTTATCGACCAGCCGCGATTGATCAGTTAGTTTCGGTCGGCGAAAAACTTGAAATCCCGGTTTTTTCGCTTGGGAACACCATCAAACCCCAAGAAATCGTGACAAAGGGGATAAAATACGCTGAAGAACAGGGTTTCGACTTGGTGATTATTGATACGGCAGGGCGACTTCATATCAATGAAACGCTGATGGATGAGCTTGTCGACATCAAGAAAATCGCCAAACCTGAAGAAATATTATTGACCGTCGATGCAATGACGGGTCAAGATGCGGTAAATGTGTCGGTAGCATTTAACGACGTTTTAGGAATAACCGGCTGTATTTTGACTAAATTAGACGGTGACACTCGCGGAGGGGCAGCACTTTCGATTCGAAAAATGACCGGGATTCCGATCAAGTTTTCCGGGACGGGGGAAAAGCTAACAGAAATTGAAGTATTTCACCCCGAACGAATGGCTTCACGAATTCTTGGCATGGGTGATGTTTTATCCCTGATTGAAAAAGCCACCGAATCGATTGATGAAACCGAAGCGATGTCCATGATGGAAAAAATGATGTCGGGGAACTTCAATTTTAATGATTTATTAAAACAATTGAAAATGGTTAAGCGAATGGGCGCTCTTTCGGGAATCCTTAAAATGCTTCCTGGCGGATCGCAGCTACAGAACGTTGATAAAGTTGACGATAAACAATTAATATATATCGAAGCCATCGTCCATTCCATGACTTTAGAGGAGCGACGCAAACCAGAACTTTTGGAACGCAGTAGTTCGCGTCGCAGTCGGGTGGCCGAAGGATCGGGAAGAAGTACAACTGAAGTCAATCGGTTAATTTCCATGCTTGAAAAACAAACGCAGATGATGAAACGGATGTCGGGAATGAATCCGACGACCTTGGAAAAGATGGCTTCAGGTGAAATTCCGAAAATTAATCCTCAACCCGGAAAAGGGCGTGGTGGATTTCATTACTAGATTGTTATAAAGAAAAACCCCGAGAAATACTACTCGAAGCTTGGAGTAGGTACAACGGGGTTTTATATTACTTGAATTCAATTACTGAAAGGTTTCGCCAACATCAAAGTAATCGTTGAGAAACCTTATGACAGCGTTTTCGGTACTATCAAAGGGGAGAATCTTAGTTGCAACTTTCAAAAGATCGGGATGACTACCTTTGATGGCAACGCCGATGGCCGCTTTTTCAAACATATCGATATCATTGTGGCCATCACCGATGGCCATAATCCGTGATTTTGGAAAACCAAGAAATCGACTAACATACTCCAAAGCTTTTCCCTTGTTAAATTCGGGCGTAAAAATTTCGACGATTGAATCAAATTCGCCTTTCAAGTCCCATACTCTTGCCAAAACCTTGCCCTGATATTTGGCATTGACATAATCTTCAATGGCGTATCCACAGCCTTGCTTACCAATAATAATGAAACCGTTAGGATCTTCTTTTAAAGTATCTTTTAAATGACCTAGAAAAATCTCTGATTCGCGAGTAACATGTAGAAGCGGATCAATTGCGTGCTCTTCTCGAAAAAGGTATATATTATCCTTAATCTCACTGAAAGCATTTCGAATATATTGAACATTGTTTTCAAAGATATCAATGATGTATTCTTTTTTTATGGTAAAGTTTAGCGGTGGAAACGAAGGGTCTTTGGGGTTGGTAATCAAACCCCCGTTATAATTGATAATCGGAGTGTCGAGAAGAAATCGATCGTAAACGAAACGACTGCTTCGGAGCGGGCGACCGGTGGCAATGACGATTTTATGACCAAGTTTTTGGAGTTTCTGCATAAACAGGCATACCGACTCGTCCAAGGAATCGAAATCATAAAGTAGGGTTCCGTCAAGATCAATTGCGATTAAATATTTGTCCATATCATTCACCTTTTTGAATAATTATCTCATACAACAGAAAAATATGCAAACGATTATTCCATTGATTAATAGACAATAATATTATATAATTTTTACGATAGAGAGGTACTAAAATGGTGGAAGGAATATCAATTTCAGGTCTTCATTATTTGTTGTTAGCCATTGAATGGCAAGATATCATAAATTTTTTGTTGGGAATGGGAACTGGATTCGTGCTTTTAAGTTTGGCAGTGGCAATGCTATTAATTTCCGGACAGAACAAACAAAAAAAGCGTATTGTTTTCAGTAAGCAAGAGCCTCTCAGTGCGGCTGCAATCGAAGAGTTAATCATCAACAAACAAAAGGAACTCACGGAAATATCGCGAGTATCTGATAATGCGTATTTCCGCGTCGCTTTTGATTTGTCCTTTGAACTTATGAATGAAATTTCCAAGTATTATTTTCCGACGGCACGATATCCATTATATGAATTATCAGCCCAAGAAGTAATCGACCTTAATTATTATATAACTAAACGAATCGATAAACTTTTAAGTGGCAAATTCATCGGTCGCTTCAAAAAATATAAAATATCAACAATCGTGGATATTTTAAATAAGAAAAAAGCAATTGACAATAGTAAATTGATGAAAATCAACCGTGAGTACAAGATTTCCAAAATATGGACTATTGGTTCGGCAATTCTCAATTATGCTAATCCGATTTACTGGTTCCGTAAATTAGCTTTGAAACCTTCAACGACACTGGTTATTAAAGAGTTATGCAAATTCATCATTAGGATTGTTGGCGAGGAAACCGACAAACTTTATAGCAAAAAAATGTTTGCCGAACCGGAAGATGTCACCGCCTTAGAAAAGGCATTTGATGAGGCCGTTCAAGAAGCAGAAACGCTTCCCGAAGAAGAGAGTAAGCAAAAGACCAAATAAAAAGAGGCGGTAACAATGTGCTTTTTCAAGAAAAAAACAAAATTGGATCGCATCATCCCAGGAAATGAGCGAACCGCGGACAAACGCGAGTTTTTTATCCCTAAGATTTCCGAATTGGCAGATAAAGAAACGTCGAAGCAAAAATTTGTTTCGCCCATTTTCGGCAAACATGTTAAAGATGAAGTTGTTGTTCCCCTTGAACGCAGCGCTTCCGGTGATATTGACAAGAAATATGACGCTTTCCGGAAACATAAGAAGTTAACTAAAGAAGAGGCAAAACTACGCTATGGTGATTCTTATTATGACTTTAATACCATCCGTAATGCAGACAAGCATAAAATATTAGCCAGAGAATTAGACGCTAATTATTCAGCAGCAAAAAAAGCGGAAGCAGAAAACTCCGACAATTCCAACATTCCCAATAATCCAAACATTCAGGAAACGGACCAAGTGTCAATCAGCGATTTCTTTGAAACGGTGCGAAAAAACGAAGAAACAGGTACGCCACTAGATACTAATACCATCAATCTTGATGATGATTTTGAACTAAGCCACTTACACAGTGGTGATTTGGATTCAAATCGATTCGGACCGATTGATGAAGAAGAAGCAAATCCGTTATTCGGATATAATGGGACAAAGCCGATTTTAAAGCCAGAAGAACATATAAAAATAAATACAGACGATATCCCTGAAACCTTTGAAGAAAACGATATCAATCGGCCAGATGAGAATAAATTAGAATTATTAAGAAGACAAGTGATTACCAATTTCGATAATTATGTATTACCTCCGGTAGCAATCTTGAAGAAATCAGCTCCACGTTCCGTCGACGTCCCCAGTTGGATTCAAAAAAACATCGACATTATCAATCAAACGATGCTTTCCTTTGATATTATTGGTGATGTCAGTAGTTTCACTAAAGGTCCAACGGTAACCAGATACGAAATATCTCTCGGAGCAGGGGTGCCAACAAAGAAAATTACCGCTATATCCGATAATTTTCAAATGAATCTCGCAGCCCATTCAATCCGAATTGAAGCCCCGATTCCTGGAAAAACGACTATCGGAATCGAGGTTCCTAATGAGGTTAGGGAATCGGTTTGTTTTGGTGATGTTGTCGATAGTCCGAAATTTCTCCAGTCAAAAGATCCATTGATTGTCGCAATTGGGCTGGATATTGATGCCAATCCTGTTTATACTTCCTTGGAAACCATGCCTCATGGGTTGGTCGCGGGTAGTACTCAAAGCGGAAAGTCCGTTTGTATCGCTTCGATTATCGCTAGTATTCTTTACAAAGACAAACCGGACGTCGTTAAATTATTATTAATTGACCCCAAGAAAGTTGATTTGCAACAATTTGCAGATATTCCGCATTTAGTAACACCGATCATTGATGATACTAAAACGGCAATTGAAGCGTTAAAATGGGCATGCTCGGAAATGGAAAGACGATATGATGTCTTAAAACGCTTTAAAGCGGTTAACGTCAAAGATTATTATGAACGCAGAATCCATGATATTGAATTTGAAAAAATGCCCAGACTTGTAATCATCGTCGAGGAAGCTTCGGATTTATTGCTTAATGGCGGCCCGGAAGTTGAAGATACGATTCTCCGGTTGACACAAAAATCGCGGGCGGTCGGCATTCATCTATTATTAGCTACCCAAAGGCCATCGGCTGATATTCTTAAAGGATCGATTAAAGCAAACATTCCCACGCGGTTTGCTTTCAAAGTGCCATCTACAATTGACTCAATGGTTGTTTTGGATACTACCGGAGCTGAAAAACTGCTTGGACGCGGGGATATGCTTCTTTCGGAAAACGGTTTAATTAGACGTTTACAAGGAGTTTTTCTCTCTCCCAACGAAATCGAAACTATCACTGATTTCATTAAAAAACAAGCATATCCACAATACTTGTTTACTCACGATACTTTAATCAAAGCCTCTAAAACCGTAGAAGAGGGAGCGGAACTTGACGAACTTTTCCCGGTTGTTGCCAAATATGTAGTCAACGAAGAAAAATGCTCGCTTAATAAAATAACTCAAGAATTTGGAATTGGATTTAATCGTGCTACTCAGATTGTTTCGTCATTGGAACTATATGGTATCGTATCACGTAATGTGGGAACCAAACCGCGGGAAGTATTGGTTGGCAGTCTGCGCTTGCAGGAAATTTTGGAAAAACTTAATCAGAAATAAGGAGCATCGATGCTAGATAATCAGGATTCGGAAGTAATCCGTGCGACTTTAGTTACACCGTCGGACAATCAAATGAGCAAAAACAAGGATTTAATGCGACGGTCATTCAAGAACATTTTGATTTTTCTGATTTCAATGACGATTGCGATAGTAATCGTCATTTTCAGCCAAAATGAGAAACTTTTTATCTTTAATTTTACTAACAATTATTTAAGCGATGATTCCGAACTATTGTTAATTCGTATCATCATGGTTGGCATTGTCTTGTCTTCGATTATTTATAATCTTTGGTTTATGACTAAATATTGGCAACGAAAACAGGCAAGCGAAGTAGAACAAACAGCTACTTATAATCTCTTCAAAAAGAGGTTTGACAGACTTGATTTATTGACTGTTGTGCCGATTTTTTTGGCGGTAATCACGTTTGCAAGTGGGTTTATTTTCAGCACGGCAATTGTCGAACAACAATCAATGCAACCGTCGTATTACCCCGGAGATCGCGTGATTATCTATTATTTTTTCGAGACTTATACAAATAATGATGTTGTAATCGTCGATGATGGCACCCAATTATTGATTAAACGAATCAAAGGCATACCCGGAGATCACTTAGTAGTTGATGCAACCGGGGTGTTTATCAATGAAGTATTAATCGATGATTATGTTCCCATCGGATTCATTCCTTTTGATGGTATTATCCCTGAAGGTAAGTATTTTATTATGGGCGATAATTCCACTAATTCCATTGACAGTCGCATCACGGGTTTTTTTGATGAAAATCGGTTGTTAGGAAAAGTAATCTATCCCAAAAAATAAGCATGCATTTGTGAGGAGGTGGATCGCGTGGCACAAATCCAATGGTTTCCCGGGCATATGGCTAAAGCAAGACGATTAGTAGAAGCGAAAATGGGACTTGTTGATATCGTATTTGAACTTCTCGATGCCCGAATTCCCAAATCATCTGCCAATCCGGTGATTGCCGAGATTATCAAAAACAAACCTAGACTAATCATTTTAAATAAAGCCGATCTTGCAGACCCAAACGAGTTGAATAAGTGGTTATACTATTATAAAAAGCAGGGATTCAACGCCATCACCACTAATTCGCTTGCTGGTGATTCGATAAAAAAAGTGTTACCTGAATGTGACAAAGTCTTGGCTAACATTGTGGCTAAGGAAGCGGCAAAAGGGTTGAAACCACGAGCCTACCGAGCGATGGTCTTAGGAATTCCTAATGTTGGCAAATCGGCATTTATTAATCGCTTAGCCAAACGCAATGCTGCAAAAACCGGAGACAAACCAGGGATTACACAAGCTCAGCAATATATTAAAGTCAGTGATAAACTGGAATTACTAGATAATCCAGGGATTTTGTGGCCGAAATTTGAAGACCCCCATGTTGGAATGAAATTGTCTTTGATTGGTTCAATCAAAGATGAAATCTTACCACTTGAGGAAATTGTTGCTTATGGAATTAAGTATCTAACCCATTATTATCCAGGATTAATCGAAAAACGCTATCAAATTGATACAATCGATCTTAATGACCTTTTGCATGTATATGATGCTATTGGCCGAAATCGGGGATGCTTATTATCTGGCAACCAAATTGATTATGAGCGAGTTATGCACATCTTTCTTGATGATCTCCGACATCAAAAAATCGGTAATCTCAGTTTTGATAAGGTCGAAGATTATGTATGAATATGAAAATGATCTATATCAAAGAGGCTTAATCTCTGTTTGCGGGACCGATGAAGCCGGTCGCGGTCCTTTGGCTGGACCGGTCGTTGCCGGAGCGGTAATCTTGAATCCTAATCATGTTATCGAAGGACTAGATGATTCAAAGAAACTAACACAAAAAAAACGGGAAGAATTAGCCATCGAGATTAAGAAATATGCTTTAGCATATGGAATTGGTTATGTTTTTGAAAATGAAATTGATCAAATTAATATTTATCAAGCTTCTCGAAAAGCAATGCTCAAAGCTATCAATACATTAACGATATCTCCCGATTTTATCTTGTCTGATGCGATGCCCTTATCGACTCAATCTATTCCCTATTTGGCTATCGTCAAAGGTGACCAATTATCAGCTTCGATTGCGGCCGCTAGCATTTTAGCAAAAGTATCACGGGATGAATACATGAGTCTTATGGATATGAAATATCCCGAGTATGGGTTTGCCATTCATAAAGGCTATCCAACCAGGGCCCACCTCGATGCGTTAGCAAAATACGGGCCTTGTCCGATTCATCGAAAGACTTACAGACCGATTCGAATGCTATTGGAACAGCAACAAAAGCTAGAAATATAGGGGGTGTCTTCTTGTTAAACATAAAAGCCATCATTTTTGATCTTGACGGAACTTTGTTAGATACAATCGATGACATATCTGATAGCATGAATTTAGCTTTACAGCAAAATGGATTGCGTACTTTTTCTGTCGAAGAGTATAAATATTTCGTTGGTAGTGGTGTCGACGAATTGATTCGTAACACCATTTCGGTTCAAAATGCTGATCAGTCGTTACATGAAAGTCTAAAAAAATGTTATCTGGATAATTATGCTAGAAGGCAACATATCAAGACAAAACCATACCCCGGAATTCAGGAATTGCTAAAAAATCTAGATGATCTGGGTTTGATTGTAAATGTTCTTTCCAACAAGCCTGATCATGATACCCAAACGGTTATTAACTACTATTTTCCTAATATTAAATTTGGGAGAGTATACGGAAAACGACCGGGATATCTAGTAAAACCTAATCCGCTAGCCGTTAATGAAATGATATCCGAATTGCAGATATCAAAAACAGAAGTTCTTTATGTCGGTGATACTTATACGGATATGATGACCGCTAAAAACGCGGGATTAATATCAATCGGGGTTTTATGGGGATTTCGTAAAGTAACTGAACTCCAGGCCGGTGACGCCAAATATATCGTCACCAATCCGGAGGAGATTTTAGCAATCGTGAAAGAAGGAACTCAATATGGTTCTATCGACCGATGAACTATTAACAAAAACATTAGATGGTAAAGTAATCGTTTTCGCAACTGATACTGTTTACGGAATTGGTTGTCTTTACAACGATTTGAATTCGGTAAAACGAATATTCGAAATCAAAAATCGGGAATATCATAAACCAATGGCCATTCTATGCGCAAATCTTAATCAGGTTCAATATCTTGTTACAAATTACGATATTATGGCTGATTTGGGAAAAAAATATTGGCCAGGAGCATTGACATTAATCGGAAAAAAAAGCTCTCTGGTAGCCGATTTGATAACAGCTGGGGGATCAACAGTGGGAATTAGAATCCCCGACAGTTCCACAGCTTTAAAAATTCTTTCCCGTTTTGGGCCGATGGTCGTCACAAGTTTAAATCAAAGTCATGAACCGGCGATATTGTTGTATCGTGAAGCCTTAAAATATGAAGCCATTGTTGATTACATTGTCACCGGCGATGATTTATCTCAGATTGCATCGACTGTATATGATCCGATGCAAAGAAAGACTCTTCGACAGGGGTCAATTATTGTATCACAAGAATAAAGGCAATTCGATGTGAAGTGCCTTTTTTTATGGATTATTATGTTTATAAATGATTGTCTTACCAAGATATTTCTTGGAAATTGTTTGTATTAGAAGCATCGATTTGCTATAATACATTTAGAGAAAAACCCTCAAAAGCGTCGTCAAAACCATTTAAAATGACGATCAGAAGGAGATTATGTCATGAAAATCGCAATCGGAGCCGATCATGCCGGCTACGTATTCAAGAGTGCCATCATCGAATTACTGGAAGCTCGAGAAATCGAAATAATTGATTACGGAACTAAAAATCTTGATTCAGTTGACTATCCTATTTACGCTTTCAAAGTCGCAAAGAGCGTTAGCAATCATGAAGCGGACTTGGGAGTATTGATTTGTGGTACCGGGGTAGGAATGGCAATAGCCGCCAATAAAGTCAAAGGAATCCGTGCTGGTGTTTGTCAATCAGTTTTCGCCGCCAAAGCGATTAGAGAGCATAATGACGCTAATATAATATGTTTAGGTTCACGTACTAACACTTTGGATGAAGTGATTGAATTTGTGACAATCTTTTTAGATACGCAGTTTTCGCGCGGGGAAAGACATCAGAAGCGAATTGATATTATTTCCGATTATGAGAAGGAGAACAAGTAATGGGACGTGTAGTTATAATTAATCACCCTTTAATTGAGCACAAGATGGCCATCATTCGCAATAAAAATACCGATACAAAGACATTTAGAGAAAACATTAATGAGATTGGCAGTCTGGTTACGTATGAGATAACCCGGGATTTGGCAACCAAATCCTTAGAAGTTCAGACACCAATCGCAAAAACAATTTGCCAGGTTTTAGCCAAGGATGTCGTAATCGTTCCGATTCTTCGTGCTGGTCTTGGAATGGTCGACGGGATTCAAAACGTAATTCCGACGGCTAAGATTGGTCACATTGGGTTATATCGTGATGAGACGACTTTGCGTCCTATTGAATATTACGTCAAATTGCCGATCGACGTCAGTGAAGCAACGATACTTGTTGTTGATCCAATGTTAGCAACTGGAGGCTCATCAATCGTTGCTATCGACAATATCAAAAAACGGGGTGGGAAAGACATTCGCTTCGTGGGAATTGTCGGTTGTCCGGAGGGCATCAAAGCATTAAGCAATGCCCACCCGGATGTCGATATCTATCTTGTTAAAGTAGATGATTGTTTGAATGAACTCGGCTATATTGTTCCGGGCTTAGGAGATTGTGGCGATCGATTGTTTGGCACAAAATAAACCCGATGAGGAGTGATTGTCAATGGAACGCGGATTCCGAGTTATAACTAAATATGAGAACCAGAATATCAGATTACCAAAACGGAAAACCAGTTTATCGGCAGGATATGATTTAGAAGCAGCCGAAACCGTGACAATTGCGCCACAGACGATGGGAAAAATTCCCACTGGCATTAAAGCATACATGCTCGCCGATGAAATGCTACTTGTATTTGCACGCAGTTCGTTATTTCAGACTAAAAGTTGTATTTTTGTTAACGGAGTCGCGGTCATTGATGCCGATTATTACGATAACCCAAGCAACGAAGGGCATATCGTTTTGACACTATACAATATGTCAACGGCGACAGTCATTATTCAAGCCGGCGAACGATTTGCCCAAGGAATTTTTCAAAAATATTTAAAAACCGATGATGATATTCCTTCTGGAAAAGCTCGTAGTGGCGGATATGGGAGCACCGGTCAATAACTGTCGACACGACAGTTTTTTTATCTATTCAAGCAAGTAGCTTAAACCGGAAAAAATTGCTTGATTTAACAACCAAAATTTGATAAAATAGATACGCCGTAAAAATACACACACCGATGAGCGATTTGCCGTGAGCCAGTTACTGGTGGCAATAGCGTTGAAAGCGGTGGAGGCACAAATCAAAAATAGGAGGATTTACAAAGCAATGGGCGTTATTTCAATGAAAAGCCTGTTAGAAGCAGGCGTGCATTTCGGTCACCAGACACGCAGATGGAATCCCAAGATGGCAAGGTTCATCTACACATCGCGCAATGGCATTCATATCATCGATTTACAAAAAACTAGCGATTGCATCGATGCGGCATATAAGGCTCTCTTCGATATTGTCGCTGCAGATGGAAAAGTATTATTTGTCGGAACCAAAAAGCAATCTCAAGAACCGGTTCGCGATGAAGCAATTCGTTCTGGTCAGTATTATGTCGATAAACGTTGGTTGGGCGGAACCCTGACTAATTTTAAAACGATTAAGAAATCAATTAAGAAACTTCAAGATTTATATCGGATGGAAAAAGATGGAACTTTTGCTGTTCTACCGAAAAAAGAAGTTATTGGTTTACGAAAAGAAATGGATCGTTTGGAAAAATTCTTAGGCGGCATCAAAGACATGAAAACGTTGCCACAAGCACTGTTTATCATTGATCCGCGCAAAGAAAGAAGCGCCATTCTTGAAGCCAGAAAATTACACATTCCTGTTTTTGGAATCGTTGATACAAACTGCGATCCCGATGAAGTCGATTTTATTATTCCTGCAAATGATGATGCCTTAAGATCAGTTAAATTAATCGTTGGTAAGATGGGCGATGCGATTGTTGAAGCTAATGGCGGCTTAACCGGAGAAGAAACTGCTCCCGTTGAAGAAACGGAAAAGCCCGAAGTCATTGAAGAAGTCGTCGAACCGGTCAAACCGGTCATTCAGCCCAAACCGGTAGTTAAAGCTGAAGTAAAAATTGAAGCTACTCCAATCGTTGTTATTCCTCAAGTTGAAGAACCGGTAGTTGTTATCGAAAATTGGGAAAGCAAAACCGTAGCGGACTTGAAAACAATCGCTAAGGAACGCGGAATTGCCAATTATACTAAAATGCGCAAAGCCGAATTGATTGAAGCATTAAAATAACCAATATCTGGGGGCTACGTATAGCTCCCTTTTTAAAAGAAATACCTTTACATAATTGCATTGAGATGGTATATATGATAATATTATAATAATGTATTAGGAGGAATATTATGGAAATTAATGCTAGTATGGTCAAAGAATTACGCGATAAAACCGGAGCCGGAATGATGGATTGTAAAAAAGCCCTCACCGCAACCGAAGGAGATATAATCAAAGCCATTGATTGGCTGAGAGAAAAGGGTATTGCTAAGGCTGAACTGAAAGCCGCAAGAATTGCTTCGGAAGGGCTCTGCAGCATCGTTATAACCGGAAATAAAGCATTATTCCTTGAATTAAATTGCGAGACCGATTTTGTGTCACGAAACGAGAAATTTACAAACATGGTCGAAAAAATAGGAAACATCATTGCTACTGGAAATGCTAAATGCACTGATTGTGCCCTGAATTTGATTCACGATGGCAAAACCGTCAATCAGCTAATCCTAGAAATGGTTGCCAACATTGGCGAAAAAATCAGTTTACGAAACGTCTTCGTCGTAGAAAAAAATGACGGGCAGATTTTTGGCGCCTATAAACATATGGGTGGAAAAATCATCAGTTTATCAGTCATGAACGGTGGCGACGCCGAAACCGCAAAAGACATTGCCATGCATGTTTGTGCTAACAAGCCTAAATATTTGGATCAAACGACAATTAGTAAAGATATTTTAGATCACGAGCGTAGCGTTCTTACAGCGGAAGCTTTAAACGAAAATGCAACCGCGGTTAAACCAAAACCGGAAGCCATAATCATTAAGATGGTCGAAGGTCGATTATTGAAGAATTTAAAAGAAATTTGCCTTGTTGATCAACCGTTTGTCAAAAATCCCGATGTCTCGGTTGCTGAATACGTCAAAAGCAAAGGCGCAACAATTGCTGCTTTTAATCGCATGGCTGTCGGCGAAGGAATTGAGAAACGCGATGACAATTTTGCAGAAGAAGTCATGTCGCAAGTCAATAAATAAAAGGACACTTTTGTGTCCTTTATTTCTATTAACAGGAGGATAAATAGGTGAAAAAACGCATTCTAATCAAACTTAGTGGAGAAGCTCTTTCGGGAAAAAACCGGATTGGAATTGATCCGAAAACCGTCAAAAAAATTGCGCGTGAAATTAAATCAGCCTATGATCTTGGCATTTGTGAGATTGCTATTGTTGTGGGTGGGGGAAACATTTTCCGCGGAAAACTCGCCGATGAAATGGGAATTGAACGAGCAAGTGGCGATTACATGGGCATGCTTGCAACAATTATCAATGCCTTGGCATTGCAAAATTCATTAGAAGCCTTAGGAGTCGATACTCGGGTTTTGTCAAGCTTGAATATTCCTGAAGTTGCTGAACCTTATATTCGTCGAAAAGCTTTAAGCCATCTCGAAAAAAACCGGATTGTTATCTTTGGCGGCGGAACCGGAAACCCATTTTTTACCACCGATACGACCGCAGCGCTTCGAGCTGCGGAAATGGATGCTTCAATCATCTATATGGCAAAGAATGGAATCGATGGGGTTTATGATAAAGATCCAAAAGGAAATGCCGATGCCGTTCGCTTCGATCAACTAACCCACACGGAAGTTTTGAAAAAAGAATTACACGTTATCGATTCCACTGCTGCAGCACTTTGCAACGATAACAACATCGACATTTGCGTTTTTGACATGAATGTTGAAGGCAATATTCGCCGAGCAGTACTTGGCGAAAATATCGGAACTATCATTAAGAAATAATAGATAAACGAGGATATGAGGTGATATTATGCCAGAAATGATTCTTATGGAAGCTGAAGAAAAGATGGAGTTGAGTTTAGAAGCATTACGTCGTGAGTTTGTGACGATTCGAACAGGGCGTGCTAATCCCAAAATGCTTGAACGAGTTACCGTTGATTATTATGGTGCCCAAAGTCCGATAAATCAAATTGCTTCCGTTCAGGTTCCGGAAGCCAATCAGATTTATGTAAAACCTTATGATAAGTCAGTACTTTCAAAAATAGAAAAGGCTATCCTTGCCGCGAACTTGGGCTTAACGCCAACTAATGATGGAAACGGTCTAAGGATGATTTTTCCGGCGATGACGGAAGAACGAAGAAAAGAATCGGTTAAAGTTCTTCACAAATTGGCAGAAGAGAATAAAGTGGCCATTAGAAACGTTCGTCGTGATGCGATAGCGGATTTAAAGAAAATGGAAAAAGACAAGTTAATGACCGAAGATCAATTAGAGATTTATCAGGATGAAGTTCAAAAGTTAACGGATAAGTTCATCGAAAAGATTGATCACGTGACTTTCGAAAAGGAAAAAGACGTTATGCATATATAAGACTAGCAATAGTCTTATTTTTTTCACGGTAATTACATAGAATCTTTAGGGGTTTTGGTGTATAATTTTGATAAAGCTATGAGGTGAGGGTTATGATTTCAAAAAAAATGCCAGAGACAATCATCATTCCCGAGCACGTTGCTATTATTCTTGACGGCAATGGAAGATGGGCAAAAAAGCGGGGAATGCCAAGAACATTTGGCCATCAAGCCGGAGTTGAGAATATTCGTCGGATTGCTATTGCGAGTCAGAACATAGGTATTAAAGCTTTGAGCGTTTTTGCTTTTTCTACTGAAAATTGGAATCGGCCACAAGGGGAAATTGATTATTTGATGACTCTACCAAAGGAATTCGAAACTAAATTTCATGACGATTTCCAAAAAAACGATATTAAGGTTATTTTTAGTGGTCGAAAAACCAAATTATCAGAAGTCAACATTGCTATTATGGAACGGATTACTACAGAATCGAAAGATCGACAAGGGTTAATTTTGAATATCTGTTTTGATTATGGATCATATGATGAACTGACGGAAGCCGTTAAAGCAATAGCATATAATGTTAGAAATGGTGATTTAGATCCTGAGACGATTACTCCGGATGTGATTGCATCGCATTTATTGACCAGAAATCTTCCTCCCCTCGATTTTTTGATTCGTACTAGTGGGGAACAACGTTTGAGCAATTTCATGCTTTGGCAAGCCGCATACGCGGAACTGTACTTCACGCCAACATATTGGCCAGACTTTTCTCCAAAAGAGCTTATGAAAGCCATAAAGGATTTTTCGCTTCGCGATCGTCGTTTTGGAGCTATAAAAAGGTGAACATATGAAAAAAAGAACTGTAACTGGCTTCATCATGGCTATTGTCATGATTCCGATTTTGATATGGGGAGACCAATACGAAATATTTAATATATTCTGCCTTTTGTTATCGATAGGAGCAGCCTGGGAGTTTCGCAAAATGTTTCAAATCGCCAAAAAACTTCCATTATGGCTTGACTTATTAACGATAATTTTGACAGGAATTTTGAGTTTCGTGATCATTTACAGTAATCAATTGAGTTTATTAGCAGTGCTTTTGCCAATTATGCTCTTGGCTTTCATTATTCTGGGTATTATGTTGATTTTTGTCAAGGATTTTAATGGGCTCGACTTTGGAAATGCACTAACGACAATAATATATAGTAGTTTTGGATTTTCAGCCCTGGCTTTATTGCGTATGTTGGATATAAAATACGTCATTTTCATGATTTTAGCAGCTATGGTCACCGATTTGTTTGCCTTTATATTTGGAATGAAGTTTGGCAAACACAAACTAATTCCTTTGGTAAGCCCTAATAAAAGTGTCGAAGGTGCAATTGCCGGATTGGTTTTTGGGACTTTAATTGCGAGCTTATATGGAATTTTTGGCGGTGTTTTCGGTGATGGGTTCCCGGTTTATTGGATTATTCTCATTGCCCTTTTGTTGTCGTGTTTATCACAAATCGGTGATCTTGTGGCATCAAAATTTAAGCGGACATATGGAATAAAAGATTATTCCAATTTGTTTCCCGGACATGGTGGCATTATGGACCGATTTGACTCCACTACCTTTGCTGCAATGGTTTTTGTGGTGATTCTTGCCTTAATTGAGGTCTTTTAATGAAAAATATTTATTTATTGGGCGCAACCGGTTCAATAGGTCGGCAAGTTTTAGAAATAATAGATCGTAATCCGGACGATTTTTGCATCGTCACTTTGTCAGCTAATTCGGATTTGGATGGAATGAGTACTTTAATTGAAAAATATCGTCCTGAATATGTGGCGATGGGACAACCCGACGCGGCTAAGATTTTAAGCAACCGCTATCCGCAAACAGAGATTGGATCAGATACCGCTGGTTTAGTCAAAGCCGCCACGTTTAATCCCCTTGACCAAAACGGATTGCTCGTTAATGCTTTAGTAGGAATGTGCGGCTTGGTGCCAACAATCAAAGCCATTGAGATTGGCAGATCAATTGCCTTAGCAAATAAAGAAACACTTGTTATTGGTGGTGATTTGATTATGCCCCTGGCAAGAAAACATCATGTTACAATATATCCCATTGATTCCGAGCATTCAGCTCTCTGGCAATGTCTTAAAGGCGAAGATATGAATACGGTTAAACGCTTGATTATAACCGCAAGCGGGGGTGCTTTTCGGGACCTATCTCGGGAACAATTGACAACAGTTACTGCCGAAGCTGCATTAAAACATCCTTCTTGGTCGATGGGAGCCAAAATCACAATTGATTGCGCAACGATGATGAATAAAGGCTTTGAAGTAATCGAAGCTCATCACTTGTTTGGTATATCAGGGAGTAAGATTCAAACGCTTTTACATAAAGAAAGTTATGTGCATTCACTTGTTGAGTTTATTGATGGTAGTATCATTGCTCAAATAGCGGAACACGATATGCGGTTGCCGATTAGCTATGCATTATACTATCCATTTCGAAAAGCAAATCCAGTGCCGCCTCTTAATCTCGCGAAAACAGGTAAACTTACATTTGAACCGCTTGATTTCCATCGGTATCCATGTTTAGCATACGCATATGAAGCTTTGGAAAAAGGTGGCTTATATCCATGTGTTTTAAACGCCGCTAACGAGATGGCAGTACAATTGTTTCTTGAACACAAAGTTAGCTTTCTCGAGATTGAGACGATTATTCGTGGTCAAATGGACCAAGTCACTAATATTGCTAATCCAACTGTGGATGATTTGCTTATAACCGATGCCACAGTCAAAGAAGCTATCTTAATAACCACTTTGAAATAACAAGGAGATTTTGACGATGATTGAATTCTTAACAACAGTTGGTAACATTCTTTTATTTATATTGATTTTAAGTCTTGTGATTTGTATCCACGAACTCGGCCACTTTATTTTTGCACGTCGAGCGGGAATTCTATGTCACGAGTTTTCCTTTGGTATGGGGCCTCGGATTTTCAGTAAAAAATTCGGAGAGACCACTTTTTCCATTCGTGCCTTCCCCTTTGGGGGTTTTGTTTCGATGGCAGGAGAAGAATTGGAAGCGGAAGTAGTCAAAGTCGGCGATAAAGTGCGATTAGGCTTTGATGAAAAACAACTCATCAACCGGATTGTCATCAATACCGCTAATCCCAAATATCTCGATTTTTTGGAAGTCACTGTAACCGATATCGACTTAAAAGGAATCGGCGAAACCGGACTACACATCAATGAATTTCCCGTTAAGCTCAATGCTTTTTATGTTCTTGACAAACAGACACTGCAAATTGCGCCTCACAATCGCAATTTTAATTATAAAAACAAACGGCAAAGATTTATGACTACTTTCGCCGGTCCGATGATGAACATAATATTAGCTTTTTTTGTTTTCCTGTTATCGGCGTTTATTTATGGGGTCGCCGACTATGATTCGACGACGATTAATTCCGTGTCAATCGTATATCCCGATAGCATTCCCTTGGAATTACGACTTCAGGCTCAAGATAAGATTATTTCCATCAATGGTGTAAATGTTTCGGCGTGGAAATCAAATGATGCATTAGTATCTAGTATCAATTCTGAATTTGCTAAATACAACGATTACGACACTTTTACCATCATTGTCGAACGTGACGGGGTAACGATTACTCTTAGTCCGGTGGCACCTCAATATATTTTCTATGGACTTGGCTTCGCGAACGTCCGTGGCAACTCGGCTTTAGAGATTGGAGCGATTCTTCATAACCAATCAAATCTTCAAGTTGGAGATCGTATTGTCAGTATCGATACTAACCCTGAGGACGATATATCCGCAGTGTCTTTTACATCGTGGGATGATTTGATTGCTTTTGCCAAAGCCGAAACGACCGGATCAATCAACGCCGTCATCACCGTTGATCGACCCATCGATTTAACTGCGGAAATCATTACTTATGAACGAGTCGTATTAACAGAATGTAAAATATTTGGTAAGACAGCGCTGGATGCAATGAGTGTTGATGCATTTTATTCACAAATCGGCATTTCCGGATCCACTAAATTCAGTTTTTTCGGAGCCTTTGAAGCAGCGCTTATCAGTTTGAAAAATGGGTCATTATCGATTTACCGAACCCTTTGGGCTTTAATGGCAACCGATCAAGTAACAATTAACGATTTATCTGGAGTTGTTGGTATCTACACGATTACCGCGGATGCGGCATCACAAGGCTTTCAAACTTTGCTTGGATGGGTTGGTTTGTTATCAGTCAATTTGGGAATCGTCAACTTACTTCCGATACCGGCATTGGATGGTGGAAGGCTGTTTATGTTGGGTTATGAAGTGATTGCTAAAAAGAAGCCAAATCCGAAAGTTGAGAATTGGTTAAACACGATTGTCTTTGTGTTATTATTGGGGTTGATGGTGTTTATTACCTATAAGGATATTTTGCGACTTTTTCAATAGAACTATAATTGACTGGTCAATGACGTAAAGTCGGTGACCAGTTTTTTATTTTATTTTTTTCTGTGACAAATAGAATGGCTAAATTTAGATATTTATTAAGTGAAAATATAAAAAATTATATGCGAATATTTATTAACTTTTTTCACCTATTTCCGGCAAATAATAGTTGACATCCAAAAACAGGTATGATAGAATATAAAAGCGCGCGAAGAAAACGCGAGAGCGAAAAACAGGTCTTTGAAAACTAAACAGAAGAGAGTACGAACAACAAAAACCGATTAAAAAAGCAG
>JAQWBC010000103.1 GCA_028707415.1 Candidatus Izemoplasmatales bacterium | reverse complement strand
CACTATCCACAAGTAAAATGAAAGTCCCGGGAAAAATTAATGTCTCAGTGTATGTGAAAAATACCGGTCAAGTCCCTGGAAAAGAAGTTGTCATGCTTTTTATTAAACCAGATCAATCTCATCAATTCAAACCCAAGCACGAATTGCGTAAATTTACCAAAATCATGTTATCCCCGGGTGAGGAACAATTGGTAAGTTTCGAACTGACCGATGCTGATTTTAATTATTATGAACCTGCGATTCATGGTTTTTCTACCGACTCGGGAATATATCAAATCCAGATTCGTAAAGATGCCGAAACATTACTTTTGGAATCCGAAGTGACAATCGTCGCCAAAGATGCTAAAAAATATGCGAACAGTTACCTGTCTGCCAGCAGTTATCGCATTGAAAATCGCTTGGCATTTTCAAATGAGGATTTTGAGTCTTTAATTGGACGCAAGCCAAAAGCCCCACACATTAAACGACTTCCTCCTTTAGATATCAATTGCAATCTCGAAGACTTATCTTTTACTAAATTCGGCGCTTTCGTAGCCCGAAAAATCATCGCTTTAGGCACCGCTCACGTTAAAGATGCTGAGGAGCCTTATCAGAAAATGGTGGAAAAATCATTGAAGGAAACACCGTTACGATCTATAGCCATTTGGTCGGGTGGAATGATATCCATTAATACTATGAAAGCCATTGTGGAAATATGTAACGGGCGGATTTTCCGAGCCATTGGTTACTTATTCAGGAGGTCATAAATGAAGAATTGCTGGTATAAGGAAGGATTCGTATATCAAATCTATCCCCGAAGTTTTCAAGACTCTAATGGCGACGGGATTGGGGATATTCAAGGTATAATTGCTAAAATCCCTTATTTATCACAACTCGGTGTTTCCATTGTCTGGCTTTCGCCGGTATATCGTTCTCCAAATGATGATAATGGCTATGATATTTCTGATTATCGGGATGTACAACCCGAATTTGGAACTATTGAGGATCTTAAAACATTAATCACTAAGTTTCATGAAGCCGGAATCAAATTGGTTATGGATTTAGTCGTTAACCACACTTCCGACGAACACGAATGGTTTAAAGCTTCAGCTAAAAACGACCCAAAATATGCTGATTACTATTATTGGCAATCAAAAAAAGGCAATTGGACAAGTTTTTTCGGTGGTGAAGCCTGGACTTGGAACGAAGAGCGTCAAGCATACTATCTCCATCTCTTTTCTAAAAAGCAACCTGATCTAAATTGGAATAATCCTGCCGTTCGTGAAGAAGTGAAGGCAATATGCAAGTATTGGCTTGATTTAGGTGTTGATGGTTTCCGTTGTGATGTAATTAACGTCATCGCAAAAGCGGATGGAACTCCTGACGGCTCATTCTCCCTGATTCTACGAGGGAAAGAACACTACCTGAATAATCCGAAAATACATCCCTATTTACAGGCTTTAAATACCGATGTTCTTTCTAAATATGATTGTTTCACGGTTGGGGAAACCGCCTTTATTGATATTCCCTCGGCTTTATCATACATCGCCGGAGAAAAACGGGAACTTGATATGTTGTTTCAATTCGATCATATGAATGCCGATTGCCATCTAATAAAATGGTTCCCCAAAAAGTTTAAACCAATTAATCTGAAAAAGCCGCTTTCAAAGTGGCAAAATGGATTACAGGGAAAAGGCTGGAATTCATTATATCTAGAAAACCACGATCAACCTCGAAGTGTTTCCCGATTTGGTAGTGATGCTTATCACAAAGCTTCCGCAAAAATGTTGGCCACCATGATATTTTTTCAACAAGGAACCCCTTTTGTTTATCAAGGTCAAGAAATCGGCATGAAAAATGCCAATTTCGAGAATTTAGAAGATTACCAAGATATTGAGACCCATAACATGTATAAAATGATGCGCAAGTTGTTTCCGCTGACGCATCGAGCAATGATGAAGATAGTTAAATTTGCATCTCGTGACAATGCCCGAACACCAATGCAATGGGATGCGACAAGCCAAGCAGGTTTTACTTCGGGAACCCCGTGGTTGAAAGTTAACCCTAATCATCAATCAATCAATGTGGCAGAAAATATTGAAGATTTAGATTCTATCTTTCATTACTACCAAAAGATAATCGAGTTGCGTAAACAGCATAGCATTATAATCTATGGTGATTATCAAGATGTTGATTTTAAGAATAAACGACTCTATGCGTTCAAACGCGACTATGAAGGCAAACAAATGTTGGTTTTATGTAATTTTTCCAATAAGATTTTAAAAATCAATGTCGATTTTGAATATGAAAACGCACAGTTGTTATTAGCAAATTATCCGGAGTCGAATGACTTGAATGTTCTCAAGCCTTATGAAGCCCGCGTTTACTTGAAAACGTCAAAATTAAGCAAAACCAAAAATAAAAAATGAGCTTTTTCAAGCTCATTTCTTTTTTTGGATAGCGTTCTTGGGTAAGATAAAATACGTACTAATCAGCGCTTGTAAACGCAGTTCGATTCCTAATTTGTCAATAATATAGCCCTCGGCATGCTTAGCTTTTGGAATTTGATATAGTTCTTTAAAGGGCGCTTGTGATAGCGATATTAACTTTCTCGACATCGATATCGGGCAAACCGTATCTTGTTCACCATGAAAAATAAATATGGGAATCTTGGCTTTCTTTACCGCTTTGACAACATTTATTTGTCCGGGAACGAAGCGATGTAAATAATAGGTGATGGCAGAAATACCGGGGATAAAAATATTTAAAATCCTTGGTTTCAGCGATCGAGATAACAAGCTAAGCCCGTTGGTAAAAGGGGAATCCGCAACCACCATTTTAACATTAGTTGGCAATTCCATGCCGGTTGATAAAAGAACAGTCGCAGCTCCCATGGATACTCCGTGCAATAAAATATTGTCCGTTGCCCCATGTGTTCTTAGTATATACTGAATCCAACGTTTCAAGTCATATCGTTCGTAATGTCCAAAACTCGAGAAAACCCCTTTTGATAATCCGTGTCCCCGAGCATCCGGCATTAAAATCCGAAATCCGAGCTCTGAGTACATTTTGGCAATGACAGCCATATCGGAATTCAAAGAATGGTAACCATGGCACAGGATAGCAATATTATTAGACTTCTCATCATAACTGGGAATGTACACAGCGGATAATTTAACGTTATCATAAGAGTGAATCGAGATTGTTTCTTTGGGGATATTCATATACCATTGCCATGATGAAGAGAAAAAAGGAGCTTCTTGATTGACAAGTCCCGAAGGCTGTTTTGAATTATCGGTTCGAAAAACGCGCCGATAAATAAAGTATGAAATCAAAAAGTAGATAAATAATCCACCGATGACAATCAAGATAATGTATTCGCTTTTCATATGATCACCAACCAGATATATTCTATCATATTATTCAAATTTAATAATAAAATATTTAGAAAGATATTGATTACTATTGATGTTTGCGATATGATTAAAAAAAAGGGGGATTGGTGATCATTCTTAAAAATCGAAGTGAATACAAAGAACAGGCAAAAAGATTGATGGTTGACAAGAACAAAAATGTTATTTTGATTTTGTTGGTTTTTATTTTTCTAAACGGAATCATTGCCGGCATCTTTTCAAAAGGAGCATGGATGACCATTGGTAGTATCGTTGATATCGCCATCATGGCCGGCATGTCGTTTGCCTTTGTTGTCCTTTGGCGAAATGTCGTAGATGGAAAAGATTCTGATTTAAAAGAAATTCTTCTTGTTGGATACAAAGAAAATTATCTTCGCAATTTAGTATTGTATTTATTGAGACTCCTCTGGGTGATATTATATACTCTCTTGTTAATAATCCCTGGAATTATCAAAGCTTACTCGTATTCGATGGCATTTTATCTCATCCATAAAGAACCTAACTTAAAACCCGCAGATGCTTTACAAAAATCTGCAGACCTGATGAAAGGGCACAAGATGGACTTGTTTATGCTTGATCTCAGTTATGTGGGTTGGTATTTCATCGGTTTGTTTACTGCATGTATATTATGGCTGTGGATCATTCCTAAACATTCAACGGCGCAAATGCTATATTATGATGAAATCTATGAAGCAGCTCAACCGCCAAAAAGTCCCATCGTTGAAGTTTAATAATAAGCTTCTATTTAATTACTTTTTGTAATTAGAAACAATAAAACAGAAACCAGAGGCATATTTTAGATGTTATGGATTCTGTTTTTTTTCGTTTACTGAGTAATTATTAATAATTATGGTAAAATTTACTGGTTAAAAAACATTATACTTTGAGTAAATAATCTCGATATTAAATCGTAATGAATGTCGATAATCCGGCTATAAAACAATAAAAGAATTGCAAGAGAATTTTATTGACTTGAACTCGCGAATAATGTATAATACTCACGTATGCAAAGCATACCGCTCAGCAATGGTCTCAAACACAGAAATGTTACCATGATGGCGAGTCTTATCAATATGAGGAGGTGCGCATATGTACGCAATCATTGAAACCGGTGGGAAGCAATTACGGGTCGAGGTTGGGCAAGAAATCTACGTTGAGTTACTCGACGTTGAAGTCGAATCAACCTATACTTTTGACAAAGTCTTGATGGTCGGTGGCGAAAAAACCAAGATTGGTAAACCCTTTATCAAAGGTGCAACGGTTACAGCAACCGTTAACAAACACGGAAAAGGATCAAAAATCATCGTTTTTAAATACGAACCAAAAAAACACTATCACAAGAAAAACGGCCATCGTCAACCATATACTAAGTTGACTATTAACGAAATTA
>JAQWBC010000102.1 GCA_028707415.1 Candidatus Izemoplasmatales bacterium | reverse complement strand
GTGAAAGTCGTTGACGAAATCGGACCGATTATATATTTTGACACCTCGATTATAAAAATCTACAACACAACAATTCTATCGATGACTGATTTTACCAATTTGTTGAAAAGGTCAGGAGAATTAGCCGCTGATGAAAATTATCAATTGTTCGTTCGCTATGACTCGTATTCTGATCACGCTTCGCTTCCGGGAGTGTATCATTTAACGTTGGAGTTTGAAAATGACGATGGTGAAATATTGACAAAGTCGCTTCAAATTGTGGTTAAGAATGTATCTACTCAATTTGTGGAAGCCAATCTAGATCCGGTTCAAGAAAATACTATTTCCTTTTTTGAGCAATATCAATCATGGATTATTGGCGGGACATTACTCGTGATTACAATTATTACTAATCTTGTTTGGTTTATTCAACGAAAGAAACTTTAACGCCATATACTCGGCCAAAACTCGCGCTTATAGTGCGGGTTTTTTTTATTATAACAACCTCATAATTTTTTATGGAAACCGTTTTCACTCGTTTGGGTCATTTTCTGTTTTACAAACAGATACTCGAGTGATATAATAGGCTTGCTGAAAAATGGGGAAAGGAGAATTGCATACTTATGAGCGTAAAAATCAACATTACTGAAGAGAAAATTGCGAAATTGTTCGAAGTCATGGAAAGCAATAAAAGAAAACCCGGTCCGTTAATGCCAACCTTGCATGAAGCTCAAAAGATCTTCGGTTGTATCCCAATCGAAATCCAGAAAATCATTGCCAAGGAATTAAATGAAAGCATTGCTAAAATTAACGGCGTCGTTACTTTCTATGGCAATTTTTCTCTTGAACCAAAAGGCGAAACAATTATTAATGTCTGCCTGGGAACCGCATGTTATGTTCGCGGATCTCAAGGTGTTCTTGATACCTTTGCGGATGAATTACATTTAAAACCAGGCGAGACGTCTGAAGACGGAAAATTTACTTTACAATCCACTCGTTGCATTGGCGCTTGCGGACTTGCACCGATATTTACCGTTAATGAGACCGTTTATGGGAACAGTTCGGTTTCAAAAGCTAAAGAAGTTTTAGCCAAACTCCGTTAACTGCTGTTCTTATTGAAAAACATATCACAATATTCGAGGAGGAACACAATGAAATCACTTGATGATTTGAGGAAACTTCGCGATAAAGCAAAACGCACTTTGGACATGACCGACTTAGTCGGCGGGATTCGCATCCAAGTTGGAATGGGAACCTGCGGCATAGCCGCTGGCGCTCGTCCGGTTTTGCAAAAGTTTATCGATGAAGTCGCTGCTCATAATTTGCATAACGTAATTATCACTCAGGTTGGATGCATGGGCGAATGCGCCTTTGAACCAATCGTGGAGATTGTTGAACAAGACGGCACAAAGACCACCTATTGTAAAGTAAGTCAACGGTTGGCGGAAGAAATAGTCGAAGAACATTTAATCAATGGCAATCGACTTGACGCTTATATGCTGTCGACTATTAAAAGGTAGGCGCCGATAATGCTAAGCAGAATGCACATATTAATCTGTGGGGGAAAGGAATGCCTTTCTTCTCACTCCAAGGAACTTCGGGATGAATTTAATCGCGTTTTAAACGAACTAAATCTTCTTGATGAAGTTCGTTTAGTCATGGCCGGATGTTTTGGTCTCTGTAATCAGGGACCAATCGTTGTAATGACACCGGGAGAAACTTTCTATTCACATGTTACCGTGGAAGATATCCGCGAAATTTGTGAAGAACACGTTGTTAAGGGAAACATTGTTAGTCGATTGCTCATCAAAGACCCAATCGATAAAAAGAAAATTAAAAATTATAGTCAGTTAAAATTTTATGATCGGCAAAGACGGATTGCCCTTCGCAATTGCGGACAAATCAATCCCGCCGATATTAACGAGTACATTGCCAGGGATGGATATTTGGCTTTAGGTAAAGTACTAAGTTCAATGACTCCCGCTTCAGTTGTCGCGGAAATGAAAAAGTCCGGACTCCGTGGGCGCGGTGGTGCCGGTTTTTCCACGGGACAAAAGTGGGAATTTGCCACCAGATCAGTCGATGATGTTAAATATGTAATTTGTAACGCCGACGAAGGCGATCCGGGTGCTTTTATGGATCGTTCCGTCTTAGAAGGCGATCCGCATTCAGTATTAGAAGCCATGGCAATCTGCGGATATGCAATTGGTAGTCACCAGGGATATATTTATGTTCGAGCTGAATATCCAATTGCGGTTGAAAGATTGAACAATGCTATTAAACAAGCTCGGGAACTCCATTTGCTGGGAAATAATATCTTCAGTAGTGGATTTGGCTTTGAGATTGAATTGCGATTGGGTGCCGGAGCGTTTGTCTGTGGTGAAGAAACAGCATTAATGGCTTCCATTGAAGGTAATCGGGGAATGCCACGACTTAAACCGCCGTTTCCGGCCGTTAAGGGATTATGGGGTCATCCTACTAATGTAAACAACGTTGAAACGTTCGCTAACGTTCCAGCTATTTTCTTAAAGGGCGCTGATTGGTTTAAGGCGATTGGAACCGAAAAATCAAGCGGGACGAAAGTTTTTGCCTTGGGTGGAAAAATTGCCAATACAGGATTAGTTGAAATTCCAATGGGAACGACACTCCGAGAGGTTATTTTTGATATTGGTGGCGGGATTCCGAACCGAAGAAAATTTAAAGCCGTTCAAACCGGAGGTCCTTCCGGAGGATGTATTACCGAAAAAGCATTAGATACCCCGATCGATTTTGATTCTTTGGTTGCCATGGGATCAATGATGGGATCCGGGGGAATGATTGTCATGGATGAAGATAACTGCATGGTTGATGTTGCCCGCTTTTATCTAGATTTCACCGTTGATGAATCGTGTGGAAAATGCACTCCTTGTCGCGAAGGCACAAGAAGGATGCTCGATATTTTAAACAAAATATGCGCCGGTAATGGGACCTTAGAAGATCTTGATCTTTTAGAATCAATTGCCAACATGGTCAAAGATTCATCACTCTGTGCTTTGGGACAAACCGCTCCTAATCCGGTGCTTTCAACTTTGACTCATTTCCGTGATGAATATATCGCTCATGTTGTCGACAAGGTTTGTCCGGCAGGGGTATGTCCAAACCTAACAAACTACACTATCACCGATAAATGTATCGGTTGTACTAAGTGCGCATTAAACTGTCCGGTTAGTGCTATTTCCGGAACAGTTAAGCAAAAACACGTCATCGATTTGACTAAGTGTATCCGCTGCGGGGCTTGTAAAAAAGCCTGCCCGGTTAACGCTATTACTAGCAAACCGCTGCCGAAGGAGGAGAACAGGTAAATGGACAACTGCGTGAATGTTATCATCGACGGTAAGCCGATTGCCGTCCCCGCCGGAACCACCGTTTTAAAAGCAGCCGATATGGCCGGCGTTCGCATCCCGAGATTATGTTTCCTTAAAGACATTCATGAAGAAGGAAGCTGTCGGGTTTGTGTTGTTAAGATTGAGGGTCAAAAAGGATTGAAACCATCATGCCGAACGATTGTTACCGAAGGCATGTCGATTGTCACTGATAACAAAGAAATCTATGATTCGGTTTCCACGAATCTGGAAATGTTAGCTGGAAATCATAAATTTGAATGTTGGAAATGTTCTCGAGAAACAAGTTGTGAATTTTTAGATTTGTTGAGACGGTTCTCGGTTGATAATCGTTTCAGTGAAGAAGGCTATAAACATAAACAAATTCGGATCAATGACTCTTCGAAAGCTATCGTTATTGATAGCTCTAAGTGCGTTATGTGTGGCCGCTGCGTTTCTGCATGTGAAAAATACACAGGACTCGGAATTTTAAACTTCAACCAAAGAGGCAATAAAACCTATGTTGGACCAGCACAATTCCATAGTATGGAAGATGCCGGGTGTATCTATTGTGGGAAATGCATTCAATCATGTCCGACTGGCGCAATCCATGAAAAAGATGAAATCAAATCTTTAGAACGGGCTTTTCGCGATAAAACTAAGACGATTGTTGTTCAAGTCGCACCAGCCGTTCGTGCTGCTTTAGGCGAAGAATTTGGATATAAAATTGGCAGTAATGTTGAAGGCCAAATGTTCGCCGCTTTAAAAGCTCTCGGTATCCACGAAATTATCGATACGAACTTTACGGCCGATTTGACCATTATGGAGGAGGGAACTGAATTCATTCACCGACTCCAAAATGGCGGACTATTACCAATGTTTACTTCTTGTTCTCCGGGATGGATCAACTACATTGAAACATATTATCCCGAATATCTACCTAATGTCTCTACCTGTAAATCCCCTCAACAAATGGCCGGGGCTTTAATTAAAACCTATTATGCTGACAAACTTGGCGTGAAACCACAAGACATTATTTCGGTTTCAATTATGCCATGCATAGCTAAAAAAGCAGAAGCTAGACGTCCAGAAATGGGACGAGAAGATTATCGCGATGTCGATATCGTTCTTACCACTAGGGAATTAGCGCGGTTAATTCGTCATCGGGGAATTCCGTTTGCGGAACTTGAACCATTGAAACCGTTTGGCAAGTTAGCCGAATATACCGGCGCTGCCCCCATTTTCGGAGCTACTGGCGGAGTAATGGAAGCGGCATTACGGACGGTCACAGAAATTCTCGAAGGTCATTCTACGCCTGTTGAATTCAATGAAGTCAGGGGCTTGGATGACATCAAAGAAGCTACTTATAAAGTCGCGGGTATTGATGTCAATGTCGCCGTCGTTCACGGTGGAAGGGCAATAAAAACCTTCTTGGAAATATTGAAAAAAGGTGAAAAACAATATCATTTCGTCGAATTTATGGGATGTACAGGCGGATGCGTC
>JAQWBC010000101.1 GCA_028707415.1 Candidatus Izemoplasmatales bacterium | reverse complement strand
GGTGTCACCAGAATGCATCTTCGTTTTGGGAAAAACCCGATTCGTTCAACCTATTTAGAAAGCAACCCTCACTTTGTCTCTTGTTCCCAAGAATCATATTTGACAAAATTTAATTTGATTGGCGGAATCAGGAAAAACGGAATCTTTCTTTTAAACACGACTGTTGATGCAAATCAAGTTGCAAGCATTCTTCCTAATGAAGTAAAACGCATTCTTGCACAACAAAATGTTCGTTTTTATATTATCGAGGGATCTCGCCTAGCTAAAGAAATTGGCAACCCGAAATTGATTTCTACGATTATGCAATCAGCTTTTTTCAAACTTAATGAACAAATAATGGCCTACGCTCATGCGCAAGAAGTGATGAAAAAATTTGCTTTAAAATCTTTTGCTCGTAAAGGCCAAGATATTGTGGACATGAATTACAAAGCGGTTGATCTTGGCGCTGAGGGTTTGATTAAAATTGCTGTTTTACCCGAATGGGCAAATCTAAAAAACATAACCATTGATGATCCTAAACGCCCAGCATTTGTCAAAAATGTTGCGGATGTGGTCAACTCGATTCGTGGATACGAACTACCTGTATCAGCTTTTGTCGGTTATGAAGATGGGCACATGCCTTCAGGAACCGCTGCATATGAAAAACGCGGGGTTGCGGAAGAAGTATCAACTTGGATTTCTGAAAACTGTATTCAATGTAACCAGTGTTCATTCGCATGTCCTCATGCTTGTATCCGCCCGATTCTCGCGACTCCGGAAGAAGCCAAAAACGCTCCAGAAGGAACGGTATGGAGAGATGCTGTCGGTCGGGGGTTAGAAGGTTTAAAATATAAAATTCAAATTTCTCCACTCGATTGCACCGGTTGCGGCGTTTGTATTACAACTTGCCCGGCAAAAACAAAAGCATTGACGTTTAAACCGATTGCCGAAGCAATTGAAAATAAAGAACACTTAAAAGCTGATTACTGCTATAATGTGGTTACTAATAAAGTCAATTTGGTGGGTAAAACTAATTTAAAGAACTCGCAGTTCGCCCAACCTTTGTTTGAATTTTCGGGTGCTTGCGGTGGCTGCGGTGAAACGCCTTATATCAAGATGGTGACTCAGTTGTTCGGCGAACGAATGATTGTCGCAAACGCAACCGGTTGTTCTTCTATCTATGGAGCTTCTTTCCCGGCATCTCCATATACGAAGAATGCTGATGGCCGCGGACCAGCTTGGGCAAACTCATTATTTGAAGACAATGCCGAATTTGGATATGGTATGAAAATCGCTGCCGAAACCTTGCGTGATCGGTTACAAAACACGATTGTTTCCAAACTGCCACAAATCAATAACGATGAAACAAAAGGCTTGCTCAATGAATGGCTGGAAAACCGGAAAAATGGCGATAAAACGCTGGAGCTTTCCCGAAAACTAATGCCTTTACTTGAAGCGGAAAATGACGATGCTTCGAAAGCAATATTGGAATTAAAAGCATATTTTGTCAAACAATCAAATTGGATAATTGGTGGCGATGGATGGGCTTATGATATCGGTTATGGCGGGCTTGATCATGTCATAGCTAATAATGAGGATGTTAACATTCTTGTTTTAGACACTGAAGTTTATTCAAACACCGGAGGTCAATCGTCAAAATCGGCGCGAACCGGATCGATAGCTAAATTTACTGCATCGGGAAAGCCGGGCAAGAAAAAAGATTTAGCGGCGATTGCAATGAGTTATGGCCATGTGTATGTGGCTACGATTGCTCACGGAGCGAGCGGGGCACAAGTTCTCAAAGCTTTGACGGAAGCGGAAAATTACCCCGGACCTTCATTGGTAATTGCTTATTCACCATGTATTTCCCATGGTATTCATAATGGAATGGGAACCTCTCATCTCCAAGCCAAACTGGCGGTTGAGTGTGGTTATTGGCCAACATTTAGATTCGATCCACGGTTAGAAGAACAGGGAAAGAATCCTTTCCAAATGGATTCCAAAGAACCGGATTGGTCTAAATATCATGAGTACTTGATGTCAGAAACCCGCTATGCACAATTATCACAAATTAACCCAGATCAAGCTATGGAACTACTCGAACTCAATCTCAAAGATGCTAAGCGTCGTTATACAATGTACAAACGGTATTTAGCGATGGATTATTCCCAAACCGAATAAAAGATTCAACTTTCACTGACGGTCTTAATGGCCGTCTTTTTTTTGGCAATTCTTCACAGAATTCACACTTGATATAAGTATAATGAGAGATGTCGATTTAAGGATCGCGGCTTTTTTGTAAAAAAAGATAAAAAAAACCCGGAGAATGAGTTATAATATACATTAACGCACGATACATTTAAAGGAGTTTGAATCATGATGAGAACAATCTGGAAAAAGGCTTCGATATTAATGCTACTGCTATCGGTTTCAATGGTCATGGTCGGATGTTCGACGACTACCGATACGACAACAACTTCAGGAACCGAAGTTGTGGACCCAATTGATCCGACATTGACCGATCCCGATGCGGTATTTTATCAAGGCGAAGGATTCTCGGTCACATATGGAGAAATATACGAGCAATTTAAAATCAATGATGGAATAACTCAATTATTATACATGGTTGATTTGGATTTGTTTGCTAATTATATGGAAGCAGTAACTCAAGATGAAATAGATGATAAAGTAAAAGTGTTGACTTATGGATCATCTGAAGCTGAATATATTGCTGATCTTGGTGATGAACGGACCCAGTTAGAGGCTGATTATGATCAAACACTATACTTACTTGGCCATACCGATGATGAAGAAGAATACATTCGTTTAGTCGTAGCAAAGGAGAATTATACTAAAGAAGCACTTGTAGATGCCGATAACGCGGAACAATCGTGGTATATAGGCGATGACGAGGTTGCGGATTATTATGTTAGTAGTTATTTTCCGGATTTGACCGCGATTAAAATTCGTTTCTTAACCCAAGAAGATGCGTATAAAGTCATGCGTAATTTTAATGGTGGTGTAACTCCACTCGTGACTGTTTATGGTGAACTTAGGTTATATACCGGTGCGACACCGGTTGATTCGGTCCCGAGTTTTGGATTCAATGATACTAATACAAGAGCATTGACTGATGAAGAATTGTTACTATTCTTTATTCAAATGTATAACTATGTTTATCAGGGATACCGTACACCAATTGCGGAAGATGCCACGGTTGCCGATTTGAAGCTCAATTCTGATTTACAAATGGTCTATGATACGCTTAATGAGGCTAATACGCAACTTGCAACATTAATGTATAGTACCCTTTCCAGTTATGATATAGATATTACTACCGATGATGAGAGTTTATGTTATACGGTCGCACCAGTTTATCTTCCTGGTGACTTTGATAGTTCATATTATCTTATCCTCAATATCAGCAAGGACGAAAAAGAAGATTTATCTGACTATGACTTTTCGGTTGACGGATCACTTGCTGACCTGATAACACAAAACCTATATGATGAATTGGTCGAAGAAATCATTACGACAAACATCGCTACGACAAGTTTTGTAAACAATCGAATTGGCGAACTGCGAGCTAATCATAGTTTTGCGTTATATGATCAGTATTTGGGACTTGACTACCGCTCCGTTTATTCAGCTTTCGACCTTGAAACCACTGGTCATGCTTCAATTGTCGCATCCTATGACAATGTGGAAATTACCGCAGATCAACTATTAACTTTCGCGATGAACTTGAATGGCGCATTATATACATTGTATGCTAGTCAAATTGGAGCTTTAATCGATTTGTATTTCCAAGATGTTTACTGTGATGGCGATGTTGCTTGTACTTTTGAAACAGCCTTGACCGAATCAATCTTGTTCACCGAACACACAGAGACTCTCGCGGGTGTAAAGTCGGATTTCGAATCATCTTATTGGTCAGCATACTATACATATGAAGAATTTCTATATGTTGCATATGGGGCTAAATCGGAAGAAGAAATGATTCAAAAATATTATCTTAAGTCGCGGTTACAACCGTATCTCATTTTTGATAGTCTCAAGGAAAATGATTGGCAGATTTTGACTGATTATTTAATGGATCAGCTCCAAAAAAATTACGATAATTATTTTAGCCTCGATGTTATCAGCCTTACCATCTATGTCGATCGTAATGAAGACGGCCTCGCCGATGACTACCAAGATTTCGTTGCCGATCTTGAAGATCCCGTGGCTTATGCAACGCTTATGGCTGATTTTCAAACGGAGATAAGGAGTTATTTAGCTGCTTCCGAAGACAATACGTTCCTGACATTGATTCGTGATTATAACAAAGCATCAAGAACGGATAGTGCTTGGGATCAATATAAACAATTCGGATTCTCTTTGAAACGTTCAAGTTTTTCTGATGAAGAATCCATCGATTATTTGACCGCCGTTGACACATATGAAGAAGCAATTGTCGATGGATTAATTGCCGCTTATGCAGAATATCAGCTGGAAGACAATATTGATAAGTCATCCATCTATTATAGCGGAAGCGTTGAAACCGCAGAAGGAATCAGCCTATTTGAATGTGAAAAAGGCGATGACTTCACTAAACCGACGGCTTTCTTTGAAATGACATATACGGGCCATTTGCCAAATTACACGCTTGGATCGGAAAACACTGGCGATTATCCCACGCTTGAGCAAGTTAAGTTATATTGTGAATATCGTTTTTATGAACTAGTTTTTGATGATATATCCGAGGAAAATCAAGAAACCTATGGAATCATCGTCCCGGATTTGCCAACAAGTCTAATCACAGCAATGGAAACATAATTTCTCGATATTAATGATGGACTCTATGTGGTTGGTGTTTTAAACGATGCCGTTGCCAACATTTT
>JAQWBC010000100.1 GCA_028707415.1 Candidatus Izemoplasmatales bacterium | reverse complement strand
CATCGGTTTTTTTCAAAAGTAGAACGTGTAAATCAGTGGTGGGATCAAATTTTACCGCTTCAAGGGCATAAATCATCAGATGATCTAGAGTTAAAGCGAAATCGAAGATTGTCGGATGGCGGTCCGAACCCAGAAATAACCGATCGTGTGATGTTAGTCAGGCAACGAGTTTCACGAATTTTCTATGGCAATAAATTCTTTGATTATCCAATTTCCATGTCGATTGATACGATTCGGAATCTTGGATTTTGGCAAACATTTAAAGCCGGTATGAGTTACATTAATGCATCAATTTTCAAGAAGAAAGAGACTTCGCTGGAGAACTTCTATATCAATCGCTTTGGGAAAGTCCTTTATCAGATGTTTTTTGAGGACTACACCACTAAAATATGGGGACGACATCCCAAAGAAATTTCTGCAGATTGGGGTGCACAACGAGTAAAAGGGATTTCGATTCTCGCCGTGTTAAAAAATGCGTTGGGAAAGAAGAAACCAACATCAGAAGTTGAGACCTCCTTAATCAATGAATTTGTTTATCCTAAATATGGACCAGGACAATTATGGGAGACCGCTGCGGCTGATTTTATCCAGATGGGCGGGAATATAATTTTAAACGCTCGGGTTACTCAAATTGATGTTTTTGACAAGCAAATCAAAGCTTTAACATATACGAGTGAGAGCGGATTACATCAGCTTGAAGGTGACATTTTTATCTCCTCAATGCCAATCAAAGATTTGATTTTGGGGATGGGGGCTTCAGTACCCATCCCAATTAAAAACATTGCCTCTCGGCTTCCCTACCGCGATTTTGTGACGATTGGACTATTAGTTAAAAGTTTAAACAAACAAAACGTCACCCAGATAAAAACATTGAATAACATTATTCCTGATTGTTGGATTTATGTTCAAGATAAACAAGTGCGGTTAGGGAGAATTCAGATTTTTAATAATTGGTCGCCATATATGGTTAAAGATCCACTTAATACCATCTGGATTGGATTAGAATATTTTTGTCAAGAGTCGGATGCTTTTTGGAATCTGACGGATGAAGAAGCAGTTACGTTTGCGACTGATGAGTTAATTAAGATTGGATTTATTTCCGATAAATCAGTGGTCCTAGACGGTCATCGCTTGCGAGTTCAAAAGGCATATCCTGCTTATTTTGATTCTTATAGTCAAATCGGTGAGGTACAAACTTATCTGAATACGTTCACAAATCTTTATTGCATCGGTCGCAACGGCCAACATCGGTATAATAATATGGACCATTCGATGGAAACTGCATTTGAAGCAGTCCGACATATCAAAGAAAACAGTTTCGACAAATCTTGCATTTGGGATGTCAATACCGAAAAAGCTTATCACGAAGAGAAGTGATTCCATGCCGGTAAAAATTAAACAACAGCTCGCTTTTGCTTTTGCCACAGGAACGTTATTATTGGCGTTGGGACTGATTATGTACTATATAATATTTCCTGGGCAAGGGTATTTTCATGCTGACTGCACGGACACGATTTATTGGGCACAAGCTTCGTATCTTTCCAAAAAGATATTTGATCCAGATTTTACCTATGCGGCAATGTTACCATTTGGCGGCTCACTTTTGATGTTACCATGGATCGGTATATTTGGGATGTCGATGACGACTCATACCATTGGCATGGTACTTTTTGCATTATGTTTGATTGGGGCTTTCTTGTTCTTTTTCCGGTCGCTAAAAGTTGGTTGGACAGGTAGTTTTTGGTTTACTGCGATGGCGACCATGTTACTATCTTCAACAGACAAATTAAGAGAGATGTTTTGGGGTCACGTAATATACTATAGCTTGGGCGTGCTTTTTTACTTAGTCGGGACGGGATTAGTCGTTAGACTATTGGACAAAACGGGAAAATACGCAAAGAAACAATATATCATTTATGGAGTTCTATGTTTGTTTATGTTTCTAACTGCTCTTGACGGTATTCAGATAGCCATCATATTTGCTTTACCTTTGGCAGCAGCACTGTTTCTAGAGAGTTTCTTTAATCTAGAAAAACCATTGCTTGACAAACAAAACCATCGTTCATTAAGTTTGTTTTTATCCATTATTGGCGTCACATTATTGGGCTTATTGGTTTTGGAATTGCTAAAGAATGGTCAAAGAGCATATTACGCCGATGGTTATTCGGGATTTAGCCCTGCTTCAGAATGGGGTTATAATTGCTTAAAACTGTTCAATCATTGGTTCTCATTGTTCGGAGGGACGATAAGTGGGACCATATCTGTTTTTTCAATGGATTTGCTTTGGACGTTGATTCGATTTGTTTTGGCTTTGATTTTAGCTGTGTTTCCCATAATGGGCTTATGCTTTTATCGCAAAATTACTAATCGAACCATTAAAATTGTGATCATCAGTCATTTTGTCTTAATGTTTGTGATTCTGGCAGGGTTTATCTTCGGATCTTTAGGAGCTGCAAATTGGCGGTTTATTCCGCTTCTTGCTTCCTGTATTATCACCACTCTGGTGCTATTATGGTATTTTATCAAAGAATTGCGATGGTATCGCTTTGGGGCTTTGTTTCTACCGTTTCTAACGCTGGGGATGATTGCTTCGATGGTTCAAATTGCGAAGATGCCTGCTAATTATGGCCGTGATGGGGAAGCTTATGAGTTATCCGCTTTTTTGCTTGAGAATGATTTAACTTATGGATACGCTGAGTTTTGGCAATCGCAAGCGATTACTGTTATTTCCAATTCTCAAGTGCAAGCACGAAACATCGTCATTTCGGTAACCGGAGTTACGCCCGGATATTATCAATCATCGTCGACTTGGTTTGAAGACCAAGACGGAATTGATAATTATTTTGTGATTGTAAATACGGCAGACTTGTATTGGTTTGAGTATTCCAGTGTTTATAATCAATATGATGATTTTGTTACCGAGGAATACACAGTGGGAGATTACGTAATCTATGTTTTCAGTGAAAACCCGTTTTCTTAAAAGAAATTAAAACAAAATCCGGTTTGAGCAATTGTTTGCTTTAATATTTCATGATAAAATAAAATTTAAATGGGGGTGATGACGATGCTTTTTCACGCCAAACGGCGTAAAAAAAACCAAGATGATCAAAAACGGCGAATGATAATAAAAATGATGTCATCATTTGCGGTTACAGCCGTTGTCGCTGCGGTAATCGTTTTTGCACCAACCCCGGCTTTAGCAAAATTTGAAAATGTCAATGCCTTCGGTAACGAAATATACTACGAAACTTATGTACAAGACACCGATAGCACCATTACTGAAGGTAGCTTGAAAGTCGTTATCGAAAGTCAACTTACTACAATTGAAGAATCAATAGATTTAGGAACGGATTCAGGGGCGATTCTTGATTTATTACCAAATACAGTTTATACTGTATCGATTAAAGCTAAGCGAGGCTATGGTGAAGAAACTTTAGCATATACCACGGTGACGACGGAATCTGGTTATGGTGGCCGAATTTCGGAAATCAACTTAACCGGTACCAGCGTTGATCAGTGGGATAATCAGCTTTTAACTTATCAAGTCACAACGGTTTATAACGATTTGTATCAAGAAATCTCGGCTTTACGTTTAAAATATGTTTTGATTTCTGCCTCTGAGTACCATGAAATGCAAGATATGGGATATCCTTTGGACTATGTATCCATCGATATCAGCAATCAAATGACAATAACGACAATTCCGGACGTCTATGATAGTAACATGATGATTATTATGATTTTTGAGGCCGATTTATTGACCGGAGAAACGATTATTTTACATGAAAGGACATTTACGACTCCATTAGCCATCGTCGGATCCATATATGTTGCGGATACGACACCTTCGTCAATTACCGCAACGGTTTATGCCGATTACAGTATTATTACTGATCTTGTTTACCAAGTGTCATTGATTAAAAACGGTGAAGCCATTCAGACATACACTTTGGCAAATACAGCAGGTGAATCGGAATGGTTAGATTTTGAGGTTTTCTTCGATAATTTGACCATGGCAACCCTTTACCACATCCGGTTGGAAGCCACTTTCTTAAATCCGGAGACTAACAAAATGGAAACAAGAGTAGTTCGGCAAATCGATATTGAAACATCGCCGATGTATGATAGTATTGTTTTATTTGATGATTTAGGAACATCAATCTATATTAATGTAACCTTGACGGATCCCTTGGCAATATTATCCAACATTCGTTATGAGATATATGAAATTGATGCATCGGGAAATGAACTATTTTTGTCATCACAAGCGATACCGATGAGTGTCATTGTAAATGGTGAGTCTAGTGGATCAATTTCAGTATCAGTTCCGCTGGTGGCAACATATCTAATTCGCATTACCGCGGATAAAACTTACAATGGTTTTTATTTTTATGGAACGACCATCGCTTTACACGGAAGTAATGAATAATGAGATTCATCAGGGGGTTAATAATATGAAATTTAAATTCAAATCCAAAAAACAGATGATTCAGACGATTGTGGTTGGTTCAGTGATTTTGATTTGTATTTTGCTGGCGGTTCTATCACCCATCATTTTTGCGGGAACCGATTTTGCCAATTTTATTGCCAATACCTTAGGAGAATTCTTTGATTTCGTTACGTTTTTAACTAACAATTACGTTACTATTTTGAAGAGTGTAACAATTATCTTCTTTATGTGGATAATTTCTAAGGTTTTGCGGTTTTTGATTGTGATTGTGACTAACATCAGTAAAAAATCGGTAACCATCGGTATTATCGTGAACAGTATCATCAAGTATGCCACCGTAATTATTGCCGTTTTTTTGATTCTCTCCGCTTGGGGCGTGGAAACACCAACCCTACTTGCCGGTGCCGGAATCTTAGGATTGGCTTTAAGCTTTGGGGCGCAAAGCTTAATTGAAGATGTCATCAG
>JAQWBC010000099.1 GCA_028707415.1 Candidatus Izemoplasmatales bacterium | reverse complement strand
CTAATCCGGATAGTATTCTAATTTATCTCGACAAATCGGAATTTCAACGTTTTTCTGATGATAAAGAATATATTTATGTCGAGTATTATGTGGAAAAGATTAATTACAATCTAGCGAAAAGATATATGTATTTTTCCGGTTCGGTGCCTAAAGTATACACGGCATTCCTGATTTTAAGCGAAATCGAAACGGAAAATTTAACGAATATCATCGAGGGCATCCGGTATCAACTAACGGATGTCGAAATTAAAAAAATGTTAATCTATTAAAGGGGGGAATAGGATATATGTCTATTGCCAAAACCAAATTAATCACAATCAGTTCAAGTCTTGATAAACTCGACCAAACATTAATGCGATTCATTGATTTAGAAGATTTCCACCCGGTCTTTTCGAGTAAGATTGTCGAAACCGTTCATGGACTCACCTCCTTTAGTCCCGATAATGCTTGTACCGGAATTATCAGTGAACTCGCTCAGCTGGAACGGGAATTTAATTTAGACTTGCCGAATCTGGAAGTGCGTAGCACCGATTATGATTTCGAAAAATTCCATCAAACAATAACGGAGTCGCACAATCTTCTCAAAGAATATCTCGAAAAAATCAAAGAGGACCAAGCGCTTATTGCTAAATATCAAGAAGCATTAACCCAAGTTAAAAATATCGAAAGTTTAGATGTATCACTTGATGATATTTTTTCATGTCGTTATGTATATGCGCGTGCTGGTCGATTGCCCATCGATAGCGTTGAAAAGCTTAAATACTATCGCAATCGACCTTTTGTTTTTAAGTCGTTTTCAAATGATCAAAGTTTTAGTTGGTGTATGTACTTCACAACCCCAGAATACGAACGGGAAATCGACAACATTTTTTCTTCTTTGTTTTTTGAACGAATTCGGATTCCCGATTTCGTTCACGGGACCCCGGAAAAAGCGGAAGAAACTTTGCAAACGGAAATCAATCGTTTGAATGGTGATATCGAAACAAAAAATCAAGAATTACAGGCAATGACTGATGATTACAGTCGTCGATTAAGCACCCTTAAAGGTCAACTATTGTTTTTAAATCGGATTTTTGAAGCCAAAAGATATGTTGTCGGACTTGGTGATCGATTCACCATTTCGGGGTTTACCGAAGTGGCGAACGTCGATAAAGTCAAAAACCAATTTGCCGGGATTGATGATTTAGAAATCGAAGTACGGCCCCCGGGAAGCGACAAACGAATAATGCCTCCCACAAAACTTAAGAACGGGTGGTTTAGCCGCCCCTTCTCAATCTTTGTGGAAATGTATGGAGTCCCTGCTTATGGGGGAATTGATCCTACGCCCTTCTTTGCCATTACTTATTGTTTGTTATTCGGTGTCATGTTTGGCGATTTAGGACAAGGATTGCTTCTAGCATTATTTGGCTTGATTTTAGCTAAATGGAAAAAAAGTAAACTTGGAGAAATCGCGATTCGCATTGGTTTGTTTTCTGCCTTCTTCGGGCTTCTATATGGATCTTTCTTCGGAAACGAGGAAATCCTAACGCCATTTTATACAGATGTTTTGCATATGGCTTCAAAACCGATTGAGATTATGGATTCCGGTTCAACAATGACTTTATTGATCGGGGCACTCTCCATCGGGGCACTGTTAATCATCCTCGCTATCGGAATGGGTATTTATACCAATCTTCGCAAAAGAAAATATATTGAAGCCTTTTTTTCTCACAATGGATTCGCCGGTCTGATTTTCTATGTTTATGTTTTAGTGGCATTGGCTTTAAGTATGTTAGGTCTTGGTAACATCTTGACTTGGCCGTTTCTGATTCCGTTTATCGGGGTGCCATTAATACTCATTTTCATGAAAGAACCAATCGCCAGAAAACATGAGGGCAAGAAAATGTTTCCCTCAGGGATTGGCGGGTTCGTCATGGAAGGTTTCTTCGAACTCTTCGACGTTGTTTTATCTTATGTTACCAACACCATGTCATTTATGCGTGTCGGTGGATTTATCCTCTCCCATGCCGGAATGATGCTTGTCGTTACCAGTTTAATGGAAATGGTTGGCAATAGCGGCTGGCTCGTAGGCATCTTTGGAAATTTGTTTGTGATGTTACTTGAGGGTTTAATCGTCGGGATTCAAGTATTACGTTTAGAATATTATGAAATGTTTTCTCGGTATTACGATGGTAATGGAATTGCATTCCAAACCATCAAACAATAAAACAATAATTCAATGGAGGTTATCATTATGTTAGACATTATCGAATTGCTTCTCCCACTGTTATTTATCATTGCCATTTCCATTCCTCTCGTCAATGTATTTCGAGGAAAAATTCATGGACTTTCTGCTAAAAAGCGACTTATCGTGCATATATCGTTGTTTTTTGCCTTAGTCTTTGGTTATAGCCTTGCCATTTTGATTGCCGGACCGAGGGTCTTTGCGGCCGGAGAAGTTGTATCCATTACCGGAACACTTGCTCAAGGCTTGGGCTTTATTAGTGCTGCGCTTGTTACCGGTATTTCCGGTTTAGGCGCCGCCATTGCCGTTGCCGCTGCAGCACCAGCTGCCATCGGAGCGTTTTCCGAAAACGAAAAAAACTTTGGTAAAGCTTTAATCTTTGTCGCTTTAGGCGAAGGTATCGCGATTTATGGTTTACTTATTTCGATTTTAATTATTAACAAATTATAAAAGGAAGTGTCAAAATAATGCGTTTCTTTCTGTTAAGCGATAACATTGACACCCAAGTCGGCATGCGCCTCGTTGGCATTGATGGAATCATCGTGCACGAACGGGATGTTTTGTTAACGGAATTGGGTAAAGCCATGCAAAATCCCGAAATTGGCATTATTTTGATGACGACAAAATTGATTGATTTATGCCCGGATATTATCTCCGAACTAAAGCTTAGACAATCAGAAAAATTGATTGTCGAAATTCCGGATCGTCGCTTCAGTGGCAATTTTGGTAGTTCAATTGAAAAATACGTCAGTGAAGCCATCGGCGTGAAATTGTGAGGTGAAGTACTATGGAATATTCGAGTAAAGAAAGCATAGCCAAATATTTTAGTGACGAGATTGAGAAGATTTCTTCTTTGAAAATCGCCGAATTGCAAAAAGACATTGCGGCTGCGAAAAAACAAGAATTGGCGAAAATTGAATTGGAAGTTCAACATCAGGTGGCTTTATCATTAGGAGTGGAACTCCAAGATATTCAGCAAAAATTTCGAAGTGATGTTAATGCCGTAATTGCCGAAAACGCGCAAAAACTGCATGAACGACGAAAACAAATCGCCGAAGATGTTTTTGCCGAAGTAACGAAAAAATTGCAAGAAATGGTTAAAAGCGATCGTTATTCGCTTTATCTGCAAGCTAAAGTGATGGCGGCAAAAACAGCATTTCTTGGTGATTCACTTACGTTTTTCATTGCGCCTAACGATGAAGTCGCAAAGAATGTTATTTCTAACGCTATTGGACCCAAAGCGGATATTCATAATGATGTCACCATTAAATTGGGTGGATTTAGAGTTACTTGCACTAAATCGATGCAAGAAATTGATGAAACCATTGATCGTAAATTAGAGACCAAAAAAGAATGGTTCTATGCTAACTCAAAATTATTTATCAAGAAATAAAGAGTTCCCGTTTTTGGACAAGGAGGGAAACGATGAACAATAATTTAATCTATTCCATCAACGGGCCGGTCGTGACCGTTAAAAACGCTATAGATTTTCACATGTTGGAAATGGTTTATGTGGGAAATGATCGCTTGATGGGTGAAGTAATCGGGATCAGTGAAAAAGAAACAATCATTCAAATCTATGAATCAACAACGGGGCTGCATCCTGCAGAACCGGTTTATCCAACCGGTGAACCTGTTTCTTTGCTATTGGGACCGGGAATGATGAGCAATATCTTTGATGGTATTGAACGACCGTTACAAACGATTGCTGATCAAAACGGGATTTTTGTTCCGATTGGTAGCAATGTTCCTTTGCTTGACACAAACAAATTATGGGACATTTCACTAATAGTTCAAGTTGGCGACAAAGTAAAATTTGGCGATGTTTTTGCGACGACGCAAGAAACGTCTTTAATTCAACATCGGATGATGATTCCAAAGTTTATTGAAGGTACCATTGTTTCCGTGGTAAAAGCTGGCAGTTATCGCATTAATGATACCATCATATCGGTAAAAGATGATTTAGGAACAGTTCATGATTTAACTATGGTTCAAAGATGGCCGATTAAAACTCCGCGTCCTTCAAAGAAGCGGTTACCTTTATTTGAACCATTAATTAGTGGGCAACGGGTTATCGATACGTTATTTCCAATTGCTAAAGGCGGTACCGCTGCTGTTCCCGGTGGCTTTGGCACCGGAAAGACAATGATGCAACACCAGTTCGCCAAATGGTGTGATGCGGACATTATTGTTTATGTTGGTTGCGGTGAGCGAGGCAACGAAATGACTCAGGTCTTAGAAGAGTTCACGGGGTTGGTTGACCCCAAATCGCACCATCCGCTTACCGATCGAACGATTTTAATTGCCAACACTTCAAATATGCCGGTTGCTGCTCGTGAAGCTAGTATTTATACCGGCATTACGATGGCTGAATATTACCGCGACATGGGATATCATGTCGCGATTATGGCTGATTCCACCTCGAGATGGGCGGAAGCTTTACGAGAAATTAGCGGCCGGCTTGAAGAAATGCCGGCCGAAGAGGGCTTTCCAGCATATCTTCCGAGTCGAATTTCGCAATTCTATGAACGAGCCGGTTATGTAGAAAACATAAACGGAACCAAAGGATCAATTTCAATTATTGGCGCTGTCTCTCCGCAAGGAGCTGACTTTTCCGAGCCGGTAACGCAAAACACGAAACGATTTGTTCGCTGTTTTTGGGCACTGGATAAACAATTAGCTTATGTTCGGCATTACGCCGCCATCAATTGGAATATCA
>JAQWBC010000098.1 GCA_028707415.1 Candidatus Izemoplasmatales bacterium | reverse complement strand
GATATCGAAGTTACCACTAAACGTCACCCCTCGATAATCCGGATGAAAGCTGCAGTTGATAAAAACAATAATATTACGGCAATCGCTTCCGACATCAGATTAGATGGAGGTGCATATCTCGGCTTAGCAAACGTGGTTTTATCGCGGTCGATGGTCGCATCAACAGGTGCATATACGATTCCTAGTGTTGATTGTTCGGGCATAGTGTATTTGACAAACACTGTTCCTACGGGTGCCTTTCGTGGTTTCGGTGCTCCGCAGATTTTTTATGCTGTGGAAATGTTTGTCAACCATATTGCTAAAGATTTAGGGATTGATCCATTAGAATTTAAGTTGAAACACTTGGCAAAACAAGGCGATTTGACTTCGACTTCGGGGACTTTCCGGGATCCAATATTGATGAATGAACTGGTTAAACGAGCGCTAGTTATTTCGGATTATCGGCAGAAATGTGAAAAATACCAGATTGGAGATACACTTCGAGGAATGGGGATAAGTCTGTTTTTCCACGGGTGTGGTTTTACTGGCAGTGGTGAAGCGACGATTATTAAAGCGCAAGTAAAGTTATATAAAGATGAACATGACTTTGTCGATATCTTGATAGCGGCGGTAGATATGGGCCAAGGAGTCAGAACAACGATAAGCAAAATCGTCGCGAATACACTCGATATTCCTTTGGAAAAAGTTCGCTTTCCTTATCCGGATACGGATAATATTACCGATTCAGGCCCAACAGTAGCCTCGCGAACTATTATGATTGTGGGGGGACTGGTGGATAAAGCCGCGCAAAAAATGCGTAAAGAATGGCAATCCGGAAAAAGCGCGACCGTCATCGAAAACTACGTTCAGCCCGATTATATAGTATGGGATGAAGCAACTTTTCATGGCGATGCTTATCCGGCTTATTCTTGGGGGGTAAATATTGTCGACGTTTCGGTAGACAAAATTACGAATCAAGTCACGATTGAAGAAGCATGGAGTGTCTATGATTTAGGTAAAGCGATAGATAATTTAATTATAAAAGGTCAAGCCGAGGGTGGAATTACTCAAGGATTTGCGTATGGATATTTAGAAAATATGGAAGTTAAAAATGGTAAAGTCAGACAAAGAAATTTGACTGATTATATTATTCCTACAGCTCTTGATGTATGCAAATTAACAACTGAATTGATTGATAACCCTTATGCGGGCGGCCCTTATGGGGCTAAAGGGGCGGGCGAATTGACTTTAATCGGCGGGGCTCCGGCTGTAGCAATGGCTATTGAAAACGCAATTTCGCGACGAGTGCATAATATCCCGGTAACCCCCGAATCCATAATGGAGTTGATCGAATATGGCAATTATTAAATTCACCTTGAATCATAAACAAGTAATAGTAAATGGCGATCCGAACCGTCGCTTACTTGATGTTATTCGCAATGACTTCAATTTAAAAGGATTGAAGGAAGGCTGCGGAGAAGGCGAATGTGGTGCATGCGCCGTTTTGATTAATCACCAAATTGTCAATTCTTGCTTGTATGTTTTGGCCAATGCCGAAGGAAAAGATATTATTACTATTGAAGGATTTGCGGAAACGAAACGCTTTGCGGTAATAAAATCGGCTTTTGAAACGGCCGGTGCAGTTCAATGTGGGTTTTGCACACCAGGAATGATTATTGCGACCGAAAGTCTTTTAAACGCTAATCCGCATCCATCTGAGGCGGAAATCAAAATCGGCTTATCAGGAAATCTTTGTCGTTGCACTGGTTATAACATGATTGTGGAAGCCGTTCAAATCGCCATGAAAGCAGGCGAAGGATTATGGTAAAACACATTATTCCCGAGACGCTCTCAGAAGCTTTAAAATACTTGTATCAAGGCGATTTTCAAATCATCGCTGGGGGAACAGATTTGATGGTTCAAAATCGCTCGTGGAGTGAAACCCCAGTCAACTTCACAAAAAATATGTTATACTGTTTTGATCTGTTGGAACTTAAAGGAATTAATGTAATCGACGGAAGAGTCGAAATCGGCGCAATGACAACTTTAGAAACCATTATGAATCATCCCGGCGTTCCCTCATTATTGTGCCAAGCGATTGGCGAAATGGCTTCACCAGCGATTCGCCATGTCGCAACTTTAGCAGGAAATATCGGTAATGCTTCACCTGCCGGCGACTCTTTACCCGTTTTGATTCTTTATGATGCATGGGTCGAACTAAGAAATATGGCGGGATTTAGGATGATTTTGCTCAAGGATTTAATAGTTGGACCGCGAAAAACGGCTATGCACCCCGAGGAAATGATTGTTAAAATCGTTATTCCGATCCATAACTTTGATTTTGAAAGTTATATTAAAGTCGGCGGTCGTAAAGCTGATGCCATCGCGAAGGTGTCGTTTGCCGGAGCGGTGGAAATAGAAGATGACAAAATCGCGGACATACGCTTGACTTTTGGCGCGGTAGGAAAAACTGTTATTCGTAACGAAACTGCCGAAGGGGCTTGGATTGGGATGACGATTACCGAATTAAAAACCGGAATTTGGCGCTTGATTGATATGTACAATCAATTGATTCAACCCATCGATGATCAACGTTCAAATAAATATTATCGGAAAACGGTCGCAATCAATTTGATGAAAGATTTTATTGATCGTTTATAACCACATATCGGAACCGGAAGGTGAGCCAATGAATTTAGAATTAATTAAAGTCGCAAGAACAAACAAGAAGGCAGCGCTTGTCTTAAAAAACGGACAGATTGTCAACGTTTTTTCCGGTGTAATTGAGACTAAAGACATCGCTATTGAAGAAGGCCTAGTTGTTGGAGTCGGAAAATACGAAGGGCTTGAAGAAATTGAATTAAATGGCAAATATGTCGCTCCCGGCTTCATTGATGCTCACGTTCATATTGAGAGCTCGATGCTGACACCTCCTGAGTTTGCGAGAATAATAATGCCCAAAGGGACAACGGCAATTATCGCCGATCCTCATGAGATAGCGAACGTCAATGGGGTGAAGGGTATTCGCTATCTGATGGATACTGCTGCATCGACACCACTTGACGTATTTATGATGATTCCTTCATGTGTCCCAGCAACCAAATTTGAGACTTCTGGAGCTGTCATTTCTGCAAATGATATTGAATTGATGAAATCCGAAAAAAATGTTACCGGTCTTGGCGAAGTAATGAATTATCCGCTTGTTTTGTCTGGTGATCTGGATATTCACACCAAGATTGCTATTATGCAGGACAAAAATGTTGATGGTCATGCCCCAGGGTTAACCGGCTCGGATTTGAACGCGTATATTCTTTCTGGCATCAAAACCGATCATGAATGTACGACATATCAAGAACTTGAAGAGCGCGTCGCTTTGGGAATGTATGTCCTAATACGCGAAGGATCGCATACCCGTAACGAAGAAAAACTATTACATGGTTTCTCAGTATCCAATCACCACCGACTTATGTTCTGTACCGATGATAAACATCCAGAAGATATCGTTCGGGAGGGCCATATTAATTACAACGTTAATCTAGCTATTAAAAATGGAATATCGCCAATATTAGCAATTCGTATGGCGACAATTAACACAGCAGAATGTTACAAACTTAAAGGATATGGCGGTATCGCTCCTGGGTATTTTGCGGATCTCATTGTTTTTGATGATCTGAATTTAATTGAACCGCAAATGGTTTTTAAAAAAGGACAAATGGTTGCTAAAGAAGGAAAAGCGTTATTCACATCAAAAAAATTTCTTAATGGGTATGTGACAAATACCGTGAAGATTAAGAACGAAAGTATTAACTTGGATTTGTGTTTGAAACATAATGTTGTCCATGTTATCGATCTTGTTCCTAATAACGCTACAACCAAGAAAGGCATTGCAAGAGTAAAAGTCGAAGAAGGAAAATATGGGAACGATTCATCCACGGACATTTTAAAACTAGCAGTAATCGAACGTCATAGTTTTACTGGCAATGTTGGATTGGGTTTGGTTCGAGGATACGGACTTAAAGACGGTTCCATCGCCATGACTATTGCTCATGATTCACATAATTTACTCGTTCTAGGAGATAATGATTCCGATATGCAACTTGCAATCGCAACCATCAAAAAAATCAATGGTGGGATTGTTGTGGTCCATCATCACGAAGTCGTAGAGTACTTGCCACTTGAAGTTGGAGGAATCATGACAAATGCAACAGCGGAATTTGTCATTAAAAAGCTCAATGATATATCATCCATAACAAGAATGATGGGGGTCAAGAAGGTGCACGAGGATCCACTATTGTCATTAGCGTTCTTATCACTTGCGGTTATCCCGGAATTAAAATTAACCGATAAAGGTTTGTTTGATGTGACTAAATTTGCTTTTATTCCAATTGAAGCGGAAGAAGGCGTGATTTGATGGGATATGTAAAAAACTATCAGTGCACAATATGTCATAAAGTTTTCGATGCGAGTGCCAACCTGTTGACCTGCCCTTATTGTGGTGAATTAGGTATTTTAGAAATCAATTACGATTATGATGCAATGAAAAAGGTTGTAACGACGGAATATTTTCAGAATAATCATGATTACTCCATGTGGCGGTATTTACCTATGATGAGTGTTGAAGGAAAACTAGCCAAGCAAATGTTAAAAATCGGCTGGACACCGTTATATAATACTTCTCGTTTGGGTAATATATTAGGGGTAAATAAATTATACGTAAAAGATGAAGGTTTAAATCCTACGGCATCACTTAAGGACAGGGCTTCCGGCGTCGCGGTCATGAAAGCCATGGAAATCGGACAAAAAGTGATCTCTTGTGTTTCTACGGGAAATGCAGCTTCCAGTCTCGCCGGCAACGCAGCGAGAATGGGAATCCATAGTGTCATTTTTGTTCCTAAGCGTGCGCCACTCGGAAAATTAACTCAATTAATGGTATTTGGCGCAACTGTCATCGCAGTTGATGGTGATTACAAAGATGCCTTTAATTTATCGAAAGCCGCAATTGA
>JAQWBC010000097.1 GCA_028707415.1 Candidatus Izemoplasmatales bacterium | reverse complement strand
ACCAAGCAAAAAAGACACCCGTAGGTGTCCTTTTAAGGTAATTTAATGGTTAAGCTACCTTCCGATGCTCACAGGCATCGGTTAAAGGACCTAAACTATTATCAGTATATCATTTGCGAAAGATAATTCAAGATATTTTTATGGTTTTTTAAAATAATTTCACAATAAATATTGTCTGCATAATTCTCGGTATATAAGTTTATTATTGATCCGAATCGACTCCATAAGGCAAATGTAATTCGGGATAAATTTTATCGGTTCAAAACGAATTAAGGTGTCGATACTTTGAACCTTATCTTGAAGGATTACTTCTCTGCCAATTGTCAGATGCGGAACAAACTCGCTTTCATCAAAAAGTATCGACTCGATTGTTAATGATTGTCTAAGTTCATATACCAATTTATTTAATTCCGAATTAGGTTCGATACCAACCCAGATTAATTTAGATATGTTGTCTTTTGGTGCAAAAGATCCTAAATGCTCTAAATGAAGTTCAACAGTATGCTTTTCTATTTTCTGCATTGCCCGATGAATGGCAAGTATCTCTTTTTGGTCGTGTTCGCCCAAAAAGGCTAATGTCAAATGCAGATTCGCTGTTTGGGTGAAATTTCCCTGACTTGAAATCAATCTAACTGATTCACGAATTTCGGTAATTGCTATACTTGTGGATTTGTCAAAATTGATGGCAATGAATAATCGCATATAATCAATCCTTTTATGTTTTATGCTACGATTGATGACTCCTTGATCTGCTTTTTAAGTAGGAAGGGTAAGTACGATAGAGTAACCAAAACCAATCCCAAGAAAATTAATTTGATTAAATAAACAATCCAGCCAATTTTCTCATCGGCAAATATATAACCAAAGAAAGTAAAATTTAAATATGGCAAGTTTTCCAGTGGTGGGAAAGCCGAGTAAAAGAAATTAGTCGGTGTCAGATGTGTAAACATTGAATTAAGATAGATGGTGAAGAAAAACATTATTAACAATAAAGCACCAGTTTTAACCAAGGTTTTAAAATTGAAATCGACTTGTTTGGTCAAAGGGATATAAAGGCCTAATACTACCATCATCATATGATAACCAAAATATTCATAAATTTCTGGATTAGCAAATGAAACCGGATTGACCGTAGCGATTAATAAAGCCATTAACCCGCCAAGAAAACAAGTAGGATACATAAAAGCCAATAAGGTATCTTGAACTTTTTTATTTTTACAGAAGAATTTCAAATACCAGATAAAAAACAACTGAATTGAACAAAGATGAAACGGCAAAAACTCAGATGCCAATAAAGCTCTTCCGTCGATGACTTCGATACGAGCAAATACTTTACCCAGTTCCGAAAAAATGGTCACAATCACCATAATTGTCATCATTTTTTCCAAATTGACATGCTTTTTTTTGAGAAAGTATAAAATAATTGCTGCACTCACAAAACAAATGCCTAAAATTAAAAAGTGTGTGGAAGTAAACATTAAATTCCTCCTAGTTTTTAGCTTGTTTCTTTTGATTTTATCATGAATAAAATGGTTTTACAAAGAATATCAAAAAAAAGAAGCGTTTATTTGCGCTTCGATCATTCATCATCTTGTTGGCCATCAAATGATTTGAAGGAATCATCGGTGGAAATTAAACGCATAAATACTTTGTTTTGTGACAAAACAGTAAAAACCAAGACCCCAAACAATGTGATAACCACAAATTCTCCAAACGCAACCGATAAAGCGGTTTCAATAAATGGCAGTCCAACAAAGAAATAACATTCCAATCCGACAAAAATCCCATTTGTTATCACCGGAAACAATGAGGCAATAACAAGAGCCATCCATTGATGACGAAATCGCTTTCGGTAATGAGCCACCAGCATAATGCCTAATACAGCAAAAAGTGTCCCAATCGTTCCAAAAACAACATCGACGATTCCTAAAGGCGAAAAAATATTGCTAATGGCACATGCGACAATCAATGGAATCGCATAATCTTTCTTATAAAAACATAACAATACTAGTATCTCAGCAACCCGAAATTGGATGCTTTGATAGGCCATGAAGGAAAATACATAAGTTAATGCCACATAAATGGCAATAACAACCGCCATTTTTGTCATTTTTGAAATTGTCATATCATAATCTCCTTGTTTTTTAAAGGGATGGTTATGCAAGGAACATCCCAGTGTTTCTATTATATCATAATGAAATTTTTTAAACAGTTCATAAATGCATCAAAAAAGACTCAACTGATGATTATGCTCGGGAATTTTATATAATTTACTGATGTCTTCATTACGGTAAACAATTCCTACCTTATCACATTCGTCTTGAAAGACTTGTTCAAGTCGTTCATGATTCGGGTCAAGACAAATGTAGTTATTTCCATACAGATTCTGATATTTCTGCTTCAATCCCGGAAACAAATGATCAAGATTATCATAGAAATAATCACGTGACCCTTCCCGCATCGTGGTTCCTATTCCAAAAATACGTATAAATTTAACTGAGACTTTTGCACAGGCAGCGACGATAGCTTTGATATTTTCAATGTTAGCCGTAATAAATGGTAAAAGCGGTGTCATCCTCGCTCCCGTGGTAATTCCGGCTTTGGCAAACTGATTAAGAGCGATTAACCTTTGACTTGGGAAACTGGCAAAAGGTTCGATTTTTTTTGCTAAATCATCATCAATAGTCGTTAAAGTAAAACAAGCTACTGCTAAGGCTTTAGCATTAATCTTCATCATGATATCCAAATCTCGTATTGCAAGCGTGTTTTTAGTGAGAAATCCCGCTCCGTGTCCATACTCACAAATAATTTCTAATACTTGTCGTGATAATCCCAAATCCGCTTCAATTGGCATATACGGATCACACATCGATCCGCTATTGACCATGATTTTCCGCCGTTTTTTTGACAGTTCGATTCGCGCCAGTTCCAAAGCATTTATTTTTACGGTAATATCTTCGAAAGGAGGATTGATTTCATAACACTTACTTCGAGAATCACAGTAAATGCAACCATGAGTACAACCTCGATAGATGTTATAGTTATTATAGGGGGGGATAATCAAAGATTTAGCGATTATTTTTCGCATCGTCAACTCCAACAAATAGTTTTTTATTTATTTATTTTACCAATTATTACCGTTTTTTTCAAGATAAGGCTCGTAAATATATCCATATTCTTATGGTTTACCACTGTCAAATATAACGATAATATGGTACATTATAAATATCAATATTTAATTAAGTAAGGCGGGATATAATGCACCCATTATCCGAAGAACAAATCGTCATCATTAACAAAACCGAACAGTATGTTAACCGGCTTTTAAATGATGATGCTACTGGACATGATTTCCATCATATTTTACGAGTTCGCTCCTTAGCAAAATACATTGCTCGATCATTAAATGTCGACCAATTTATCATTGAAATGGTCTCATTATTACATGATGTCGATGATCCTAAATTAGTTGAAAAAAACGATTCCCACCGTGTTCAACGATTTCTCGAAGATTTTGCTAATCCGATGATTCCCATTGATAATATACTTGATATTATTGCCAATTTGTCTTATTCATCGTATCTTTTGGGCCGTGTTGAGTCCACTTTAGAAGGAAAGATTGTCCAAGATGCTGATCGACTTGATGCCCTAGGGGCAATCGGCATCGCTCGCACCTTCGCCTTTGGAGGCAGCCGCCACCGACCGCTTTACGATAATTCGCTGATTGATGACTCTTCAGTGGCCCATTTTTATCAAAAACTATTTAAACTTCCTGCCTTAATGAACACTAAAATAGCCAGACGAATCGCTTTAAAACGAGTAAGGTTTATGAGCCATTATATGCATCAATTTTACTGTGAATGGAACGCCGAAAAACATATATAGATATATAGGAGGTTGAGTATGCCTTTAGAAGCCTTTAATGCTGGATGTAATATTATTGGTCTTAACAAGCACGGGAGAAACTATGGAATGTGTTGTGCCTGGGCGCAGATGATTGATTATGATAAAATTACTATGCTAATCGGAGCCCAAAGCGTAACCGGCAAAATATTAACAAAAGGTGATATTGTCGGAGTCAGCGCCTTAGCTTTGGGTCAAGAGGCAATTGCTCTTTGTCTCGGCAGCACGCACAGTGATGAAAACGACAAATTCACTTCAATCAATTTCCATCTTGATGAAAGTGCTATTCTCATTGATGGAGCTAAAGTCATCATGAAGTGTCGAGTCATTGATATCATGCATCTTTCAGGAATTGAAACGGATTACTTTGTCTTACTTCAAGTAATCCATTTCCAACAATCACCATCTTTAGTTTTTCTGAGTGCCTACAATCTGCCGGAAATGAGTGCAAAATGAAACAACAAGTGAATAAAGTCTTCATTGCTGGTGGAACGGGGTTTATTGGTTATCATACCGCTCTAAAATTCTTATCCATGGGCATCAAAGTCGATAGTATTGCCTTGCCTAATGAGATTGATTTACAGGGATGGTATCCCAAAGAAGTGAATCTCAAATTTGGCAATCTGTTTACAATGACAGAAAGCGATTTAAAAAATTTGTTTTCCCAAGATAATTATGACACTTTTGTCTACGCGTTGGGTCCCGATGACCGCTATGTCCCAGCCGCTCCGGCATATGCTTTTTTTCATGAAAAACTCGTTATTGATTGTTTAAGAATTGTCTCGATAGCTAAAGCTTCTGGATTTAAAAGATGTATTGTTCTTAATTCGTATTACTCGACCTTTGATCGAAAAATAAATAATCGTTTGTCCCGAATTCATCCGTATATTCGCGCGCGGCGCGAACAAGAAACGGCATTGCTAAATCTTGGACTGGATGGTTCTTTTGAAATCATGATGATGGAACTGCCATTCATATTTGGATTAATGCCATCACGAAAACCATTATGGAAGGATTTCTTTTTGTCTCATTTTGATCAAAACAAACAAATATACTTCCCAAGTGGTGGTGGAACTGCCGTAATTG
>JAQWBC010000096.1 GCA_028707415.1 Candidatus Izemoplasmatales bacterium | reverse complement strand
GTGGCATTATTGGCACCATTCAAACATACACTCGTAATCCGTTTATGAATAGGTACACCAAAGAATTAAAAAAAGCGGAAACCCATAACGAGCTCGAGACAACAAAAATCGCTTTGGACAAAGTAATCGGTTGGTATGAGGAACAAATCGAAAAGATTAATAATGATGAATATGTATTCAATAAAGAAATGCATGCTAAAGCCTATCATATCTTACATGAATTCCGACATTCAATCGGATAATCATTATTAAAAGTAAGTAAATTTACAACGGCAAAAATCCAAAACATGTCTAAAATGGGCGTTTGTCCATCTATATGATTATATCATAACTACGCATAAAATTATGCAACTTTTCTATCACATTTATTTTTTTCATAAACAAAGTTTAATATTGTGCGTAAGTGATGAATAAAAAGAACTGGATTAGCCGTCAATTATGGTAATTAGCAAAAAGAAAAATCTACCATCTAGAAACCATTCTATATGGTTTTTTCTTTTTGTGTTTTTTAAATCCATTTATTACTCTTTCCTTATAGCAATATTATTCAAATTCCCATATTAAACCTATTTATAAATGAATGGCTTTATTACCAGACAAGTTGTTAAAGGCACACAAAAAAGCCAAAGCATTTTTTGCTCTGGCAGGAATACTATATAAATGGACTATGATTGACTCACGTAAATATAGCATGATGTTTAAAAAAGAATTTTTCAGCCGAGTAAGTGCACGCCTTAAAAAAGATTGAATGTTATGCCTTAATAGCCCATCGTAATTTAGCGGATCGAGCCCGGCTATTAGAGTTTTGTTCTTCCAATGATGGTCTAATCAAATCCATAGCTATTTCTTGGTAGATACCCTCTTTATGATAGTACTTAAACGCTTTTTTCACAAGCCGATCCTCCCCGGAGTGGAAAGAAAGAATGGCTATCCGTCCACCTTTAGCAAGTACCTTTGGAAGTTTTTCCAAAAAAGTATACAAAGCGTCCAACTCATGGTTTACATCTATCCGTAACGCTTGGAATGACCGCTGACAAGCTTTTTTGGTTTCCTCGTCTCTAATTGCCGGGGGAATGAACTTAAGCGCTTCAACTATGATTTTTTGCAGTTGTGATGTCGTCGAAATACTGTTGCCTTTTTGATACTCCAAAATAATCGCTTTGGCGATTTCTTTTGCATGTGGTTCATCGGCATTTTCAATTAACATGCCTTCAATCTCTGCTTGCGACATAGCTTTTAACCGATAACTGGCCGGCATCCCCATTTCCGGATTCATCCGTAAATCCAAAGGTCCATCGGTCTTATATGAAAACCCGCGTTTTGGGTTGTCAATTTGCATCGAAGAAACACCCAAATCCGCTAAGACAAAATCAAAGAGACCCGACTTGGCAACCAGTTGATCAATATCGGAAAAGTTCATGTTCTGAGTCGTCAAAATCTTTGCGTCATATCCCAATTTAGCTAAACGCTCCTGAGTATGTGGCAATTCAATTGGGTCGGTATCGATAGCATACAAATGTCCTTTTTGATCCAGACACTTAAGCATCTCAATTGTGTGGCCTCCATATCCTAAAGTTGCGTCCAATCCGGTTTGTCCGGGCTTGATTTGTAATATTTCCAGGATTTCTTTCACACAAATGGAACGATGCATCCCCGCGGGAGTATCCCCTTTTTTCATGACTTTTTCGATAGTCTCGGGATATTTATCCGGTTGCTGTTCTTTATACTTGGCTTCAAAAGATGCGGGATGTGTCCCGCGATAACGGATTCGTCTTTGATGTATTTGTTCTGGGTTTTCCATGATGTATCTACCGCCTTTTTATCCAATCTACATGTTTATAAATTAAAGACAACAATCTTCTGCAACCTATGATCATCAACACCTAATACCCATTTTTATCATTAAACATCAGTTTTTATCTCGTTTATTAGTACTATATACTAATTTATGACTTATTTGTATATATCAAATGAAATGTTACACATTTTCTCGCTTAATGCGAAAAGCCGTTCTGTCTGATCATTATTATCGACTTGGTGATTATAGTTTACAGCTTTACTGTTTTTAAAGTATAGTCCCTCAATTTGGGAGTTTTTACATAAGAATAGATATGTTTTTGCCGGCACATCCGCTGATGTGCCACTTCTTTTTCGTAAAAGCCATGCCCAAAGAGCAATGCCTTTCATGCCTTTCTCTCCAATCGTTGTTCTTACAAGCCCGGGGTCAACTGCGAACGACCGAATTCCCAAGTTGGCTAATTTGTCATTAAACGTTTTCGCGGTCATTACATTAGCCAATTTTGATTGTTTATATGCTGGTAACACAAAGTACCATTTTTGATACATTATATCATGCCAATGAATTTTTGTGTGATAATGAGCATAGCTACTAGTAAATATAATGATTCCTTTCATTAAGTATGGAACCATTAAGTAAGACAACAAAAATCCCGACAAGTGATTAAGCGCAAACGTATATTCGAAACCTTCGGGTGTGGTTTGGTATTTCGTCCTGACGCCGCCAGCATTATTAATTAAACAATATAGTTTTCCTTGTTTCTCGGTTTTTAAGTAATCACCAATTCGTTTTCCTAAATCACTCACTTCTTTTAAGACAGAGAGATTTGCGGAAAAGAAGGTGATGTCGGCATCAGGCATCTCGGCTAAAATTGTCTGTTTTGCTGCTTCACATCGTTCCGGAAGGCTGCCAACACCAATTACGGAATATCCTTCCCGAAGTAGCTGTTTTGCGGTAGCAAGCCCAATTCCCGAAGTCGCTCCGGTAATCAAAACGGTTTTATATAGTAATTCTGTCATATTCTTTACCTCACTCGATTTTATTTAAATATTAGTACAATTTAATTGTAACGACACTTAAATCGTGAGTCAATATGGTTGAACAATAAACATGTGTTCATTTATAAATAAATTGTCTGAATGATGAACATATATGACATATATATATATAAAAAGCCTTTCGAATGATTTATCTCGTCAGGCTTATAGTAAATGTTATGGTTGATAACGTTTGGGAAATTGTTGTCTACCGAAGTATGTGTGCTGCTTAATGAAATCAGTTTTGCCTTCGGTATAACCATCACGATCATGCTCAAAACGACTTCTTAATGTTTTTTTGAGTTTTGCATATTCTAAAGCAACATCCGAATGATTCCTTAGATAATCGCGGAAATACAACTCGTCCCAATCGCCATAATATCGAATATGGAGATGAAATACTTTATCAGCGTATCCAAGAGGTGTATAGCCTTTTTTTAACATGATTAAATCGGGGCTATCAAGTGTCCGTTTTTTATCCACACTCCAACCAAGTTCGTGAAGTTGTTTGATAATCGGTTGTGGATCAACGTCTTGAGTGATTTCTAACAATATATCCACCGTTGGTTTAGCGGAAAGATTGGGAACCGATGTACTACCGATATGATTTATTCTCCGAATTATCTTGAGGACTAAAGCCTTAGAAATCGATATTTCCTCTTGTTTATACCAATCCGCCCAAACAGGGTCGTAATCGACGATGACAATGGGAAATAATTCCCATAATTCCGTTAATGTCATTTTTGATAATGGCTTTCCCAACTTATTTCCCCCTTAATCTTAAACAAGATTTCTTCAATTTTATCTGTTTTGATAGTTCCAATTTTATCATCTTTTTGCATCAATCACAATGAAGTTTTTATTAAGTCTTCTCAAAGTGTCAATAATTATCTTCTTTGTTATCATTTCTCCAAATTGTAAACAAAATTTCTTTTCTCAGTAAAAACGACCATTTGTTGCCTTGACACACTATAAATGGCATGATATTATGCATTTAAGAAGTCATAATAGGGGGAAACATTATGAACAAATTGTTGAATGCGTTCAAGGACTTGATGGCCAAGGAGAAGTCACTTTTCTTACTTACTTGCTTGCGTATAGGAGTTGCTTTTGTTTTCTTCATCAACATTTTTATCCCTTTCTTCATTGTCGATTTTACAACTTCGACTAATCCCGTGGGAGCGTATGAATTTCCGGGAACACTCATTTTTATTTTGTTAATGTTTGTTTTAATGATTGCGTCCATTTACTTTTTATTAGTGAAAAATCCAAAACTTACGCGGATATGCTTGCTTATCGAAGCTATCGACATCTCAGTCTACTTTCTTTGGGGTTTAATTTTATATTTTACTTCGGTTGAACAAGCTTCACAGCAGTTAGCAACAACCGTTGTTGTAGGACTCGGTTTATTCCTTCAATTATTTTTAATTGGCTTAACTTGGTTCTTTATTTTTGGTGAGAAAATGATGCTTTCTTTGATAAGCAAGTACTTCATTTCCGAAACCGTTGTTCCTCCCGTATCCCAACCAAACGAATAAATCATTAATAAAAAACTGTATTTCAAGGGGTTATTCCCATGATAATACAGTTTTTATTTTATTCTTTTGCATTAACCCATTCAATAAAATCATCGGATTGATTGATCTCATCAATGATGATGTTAGCCAGCAATTGATACCCGGCTGCATTTGGATGAATTCCATCATTGCAAATATATTGGTGATAATCGCGCTCAAACAAGATTTTACTGCGAATATCGATGATTTTACAATGGTTTTCATATGCGCATTTGATTACGGCAATATTGTATCCTTCTTGACGTCTGCTGATATTATCGATATCGCCGTTCATAAATTCCATAACCGCTTGAGAATCTGTCATTTGGGAAATGACGTTTTTAAAAAATCGTTTTGGTTCAATTGGGAAAATTGTTAAGACAATCACATGAACACCGTGACTTTGTAGTGTTCGAATCATCTCCGAATATAGTTGAGTAAATTCAGCGATTGGTGTTTTTTGCGGATGGATGATGGAAGGCGTTTTTCCGACTTCTATCCAATCGTAATCGGCGTCGTTCCCCCCCAATGCTATTACTGCATATTGCTCTTCATTGGCATCAAGCGATTCGACGAACCTTGTGATTGCTTTTTTTTCCATGAGACGTTTAACCGTTTGCCCAT
>JAQWBC010000095.1 GCA_028707415.1 Candidatus Izemoplasmatales bacterium | reverse complement strand
TCCGCTGCCGCAGCATTGGTAAAAGTCAATATTATCAAGTCATCAATTAAAATTCCTTTTGATAATTTTGCCATTACTCTTTCTGTCAAAACAGCTGTCTTACCTGATCCAGCTCCGGCACTTACAAGGATGTTTTCGCCATCATGGCTGATGGCTAAAAGTTGATGAACTGTTGGTTTCATCTTAATCATCTTCCGTTTCTACAACTATCGTATTGACGTCTGGGTTTGTATTGGCAAGATAGCATATGCTTTTAAAAGAACAAAATTCGCAACTTTCCGATACAGGCTTACTATGATCAATTGGTAATGGTGAAATGGTGAATTCCCCATTTTTAATATCTTTAACCGCATTTCTAATAAAACCATCCATTATTTGCAAGTAGTTGTTAATTATTTCCTCTTCGATTAGATGATTATTTATCCGAAAGTCACCGTTATTTTTATATGCAATTCCATGCACTTGATCTTCTGCAGCAAATAATTTTGCCACTTCGTAATCTCTCACTAAACGTCCTTCAAGTTTTAATCGTTCTAAAAACGGATCTTTATCTGGGTTTTTGTTAATTCTTCCAATATTAATCGGTTGAAAAAAGAATCCGACCGGTTTAATTGCCTTGATCGCTCCAGACTTTATTAACAAATGGAGATAAAAAAGCAATTGGATATCCAATCCTTTGAGAAACTCTTCATCGGAAAACTGTTTCGAGCCAGTTTTATAATCAATGACAATACAATAATTCATATCGGCTTTTGCTAATATTTTAATCAAATCAATTTTGCCCATAATTCGAAAATCAGGGTCGTCGGGATGTAAATAAGTAAATATTTGTTCTACAGCTAAATCGGAAAATGCAGAATTTTTATTTCGTTCGACCAAATACTGTGAGACGATTTTTAAGCGGGATACAAACAAGTTGGCAAGAACATGATGCCTAACATCATCGTTTAAAAACGGATCGGAGGTAATGTATTCATTTGCGTATTCATCAATCGTATTTGGAGAATAGATAACATGAGAAAGAACATAATGTGCAAGATTTCCCAGCGATAGTTCCAACGATTGCTCGGTTTGTTCTAAGCGTAAAACATATTGTAACAAAAACCGAAAATGACATTGACGAAAAACCATCAGAGAAGTTGCGGATAGTGTAATCCCTTTTTTGACTAGGTTTTCAATTGTAACCGTATCAATTCCGGAAAATTGCGCCGAATATTGTGACCAAGAAGAAGCGAATGTTGCATGTAACAACGAAAAATCTGATGTTGTGACACCATATTTTTCGCGATTCAAGCGTCGTTTTGCATATAATCGACGATCATTTTCTAAAGAAAAAGACTTCGATTTTACTTCAGTAACAATGAATTTTTTATGAACTACCCGGTCGATTACTAAGTCAGATGGGCGTTGATCGGCGACTATGTTCTTTTTTGCATAGAAAAGAACAAGATTAGGTACTCCGTTGATAAATGTCTCGACTTCATTGCGAATAATATCGTTTTCTTCAATTGAAGTTCTTAATCCCAACATTCGTTTCTCATTATCGGAAAGGTAATCATTATCTTTTCGAAAAACCGGAAAATCTGAATCAAGATAATTCATCAATAAGTAATGATTCTTCTGATCCGGTAAGACCTCATCAAAATTTATGATTTCGACGCCATCAATATTATCATCAACTTTTATCGTTCGAACTTCGGTCTCATAACGGAATATATCGTGATTATTATCTAGAATTGTTGTCCCATAATCATTAACAATGCCCATTAAACCGACAAAAACACGAATCTCAATTTCCGAACAATCAACGAGATGCGATTTAATGGATTCTAATATGGATTTTAATGATTCGTTTTCGCTTTGTTTAAGGACTTTTATTGTTAAAGGAAATTTAAATAAAGATCGAGGATGACGGTCAAATATGGCAAAGCCATATCCATCCGCATCAATTTTAAGTCGTTCTGAATCATCGCCTTGAGCATTAATTATTTTGATATTATTGATATCGACCCCTGACGAAATCAAAGTAGCCGTGTTTTCGAGAACGGCGCGGATTTCTGCATCTTTATCAATACATTCATTGATAATTATGGGGGTTTTTAAAGGAAGAAATGTGGTCAAACGTCGAATTTGATACTTTTCAAGCAATGGGTCATATAAATCATCGTTGACTGAAAAAATACGATGATCATCAAACAATAATGTTTTCGCCTCTTCATACTTGCCTTCGGCTTGCAAACGCTCACGAATCTTGATCAAAAAAGCTATTTTTTCAGAATGGTCAAGCATACTCGAATTCACATAATTCAAAAACGGTTTCATTTTAGCGGCATAATATGGATCAATAAAAAAATCAGTTTTCATAAAAGCTAGAAAATCAGGTGCTATTTTTGCCCGGTAATCATTCGGAGAAATAAATTTTTGCGAAACAAAACGATTGGATTTGTGAGCAGTATAAAGAAATGCCCTTTTATCGATTGCTCGAGTTACTAATATTGCATCATATGGCAAGGTTTCGATGGACTTCATGAAGATAGCCATTTCTATTCCCACCTTTCCCAAATCTATTTTAATTATATCATAGGAATAAACATCAAAAACAAAAATAATGAACGTTTTTATTGCTTATACCTGCATTTTTAATATAAAAAGGCTCTCGATAAATCGAAAGCCTTTTTATGAATTGGAGATATTATTTGATGTTGATGTATTTTTTTTCTTTTACTAGTGTTCCTTGTTTGGGAATTGATAATGTGAGAATGCCTTTATCATAGTTTGCTGAAATGTCAGATTCAGTGATGTCATCGCCAACATAATATGTTCTTGCCATCTGTCCAACCACACGTTCTCTGTGTAAGAAATGTTCTTCTTTATTTTCTGTGTTTTCTTCATGCTTTGCTTCAACAGTTAAATATCCATTGTCCAGGCTAATCTTTATCTCTTCTTTTGCAAATCCGGGGACATCAATTACAAGTTCATAGGCCGAGTCAAGTTCTTTGATATCGGTTTTCATCAGATGATTAAAGGTGCGATCAAATGATTGCGGAAAAAAACCATCAAAAATACCATCAAAAAAATCTAGGTCACTCTTATTGCGTCTTACTAAATTATTCATATTAATTCCTCCTAATATATTTTTGTCACTCTACTTCTTCGAGTGCTAATTATATTATATCACAAAAATTAGCACTGTCAACTATTGAGTGCTAATATTAAATATTTTCTAAATATATAAAAATAAAAGGCCTTTTTACTGACCTTTTAGAAGTTAAGCATAATAATACTTGGAAAGAAAATTAGTAAAAACCCAATCAAAATCATAATAATTCCGCCGATTAAATGCGAAAACTTGGAGTATTTATTTGTGATTCCGCTCACCCTAAGCGTAATCATCGCTAAGGAGAAAACAATTAAATCATCTAGCATGAAAAATATCACATACAAAATTGTATACATAACTGAAGTTCCGAAAGTGACTTGATTGAAAGCTAAGATCTGAGAAAAGAGCAAAGGAAACCCAGCTGAACAAGCAAGTTCAATTACGTTCACCGAAACTGCCAAGATAATAATTCCGATTAAGGCTAATAACAAATTTTGTTCCGATACAATATTTTTGATTTTTGCAACAATTTTACCTCGTTGTTTGACGCTAGTAGAATCGCAACCCACTTCAGAAGTTTTTGTTGTTTTAATAAATTTCACTATATTTAAAGCGCCTAATAACAAAGCAATAATCCCGATTATGATCCGAATCCAGACAACCTGAGTGAATGAACTTGCTAATTGAATCCAAGCCATCATCACCAAAAAGTATACCAAGGCCGATGTGAACAAAAAAGTCGAGCCAAGAATCCACATTCGTTTTCGATTTTTTTGATTGGCAAGTAAAGCAATTAAAAACACTAAGATCCACATAGCACAAGGATTAAAGCCATCCACAAAGCCTAAAAGAATGGCTGTCAATCCCAAGGAAAGGTTTTCAACACTCAAGTCACCAAGAATCGGCAACGTTACTATATCAACAGCTTCAAGTTCGAGAGTATCAAAATCATCAGTTTCAATTACTTCGTCATTAATAATTTTTTGGACAATATCAACATATTGACGATTACTGTAACGTAAAATCAACTTTTCAATATCATTTGCACTTTGATCATTGAAGCCCGAAAAGGCATACCCACCAATCACAGTAAAAGGCGCTCCATGTTGAAGATTGTATTCTATCGATGAATTATTGAAAGCATTATATGTTTCATCAAACAATGCCATACTCAATGCATCGGATATTTCGTATCTGATGATGGTCACACCACTGTTTTCCGATTCGAGTCCAATCAAATAGTTGTTTTCTTCATGACAACGAGGACATGCTTCTTGATAAAAAAAATGAATAACGATGGGAGTATCAGCTTGCGCTTTTGTTGTGGATAGATAAATAGTAAATGTCATCAAAATGATGATAACAAAGATTTTTATAATTGTTTTCATAACCCGAGTGTACCTATAATTTTAATCAACTCATTATAGCTCTTCTCACCGGTAATTCGTAACACTTCCTTATTATCATCTTCGAAAATAACCACTGGCAATATGTTTCCGACTTTATATTGCGCAACTTTTAGTGGTTGATCATCATAATCAAAATCAGTAATAACCAAATCGGGATAATGTTTCAATACTTTATTCCATTGCGATTTCATGACCAGACAGCTCATACACCATAAAGCAGAAAACCGGATTATTTCCATTTTAAGCCTCTTTTCCGATGACATCGACCAAAGCATTAATTTCATCGAAAGTCGTGAGATATGAAAGGCTGATGCGAATGCTGGTTTGAGCTCTGCGCTCATCGTTTGTTAAACGAAAAACAGAATCGGAACGCTTCGCTCCTGAAAAACATGCAGTTTGGATCGAAACCATGATTCCCGAATTATCAAGAATATTTGCCATTGTATGTGCATCCTTAGATAATACACTTAAATTAAAAATGTGTGGCAAGCAACACTCATTGCTATTGATAATGACATTGGGAATTGCCGCTAATTTTGCTCTTAACATTGTCATTAAACCAAATACG
>JAQWBC010000094.1 GCA_028707415.1 Candidatus Izemoplasmatales bacterium | reverse complement strand
TCTGCTTCCCATTCTTCTCGATTCGTGCAGAGAAGTATCTTTCCAAATTGATGATCCAGTAGCCACCGATATTGTTTCTTGTTGATGGTCCAGTCCAAAGAGAAACATCCATATAGAAGACACGAAAACGTGGTTGAATCCATCAATATCAGATAAGGATCAACTTAAAGCATTGATGAAATCATATGCACCTTCTGAAATGATTGCCTATCAAGTGTCTTCTTTGGTAAACACAGCGGATCATGACAGTATCGATTGCATAAAGTCGGTTCAATAATCGCATTTCAACAATAAAACACTCTCTAAAATAAAAATATATTTTTCGACGTTTCATTGACGTTTGGCCAAAAAATTGATATAATTGCTTATAATAAAATGCATCATTTGTGAAACTTTTTGTTTGGTGTTTATATTACTTTAGGGGGCCTGGAAATGAAGGATTACGGAAAATTGATATCGGTTAAAAGGCAGTCAGTTCCGACGCCTAAAAGTTTAGTTGACAATGGCATGGCTGTATTTGGTACCTTTGATAAAGAATTCGAACAGATGGATTTGGGGTCTCTAAAACACCCAGTAAGTAAAATGTATCCCAACTTTTTGAATAAACTTCGTCTTACTTTGTGGGAAGCTACTGAAGTACACCTTGATAATGGGGTTTTGTTGGCCGTCGTTTGTGACATGGGAATTTTTGGGATGATTCTGAACGTCTTTTTTGATAAGAAAACCAAAAAAGTCTTTAGTTGGACCAACAATTTACCAAGTTCCAAAACCACTATCGCTCCCAACCTTATCAATGGAAGCATCGCGGAAGCATATTCCAAGGATTCTTCAATTAAATACATCAACCATTTTGAAATCGGAAAATGTTCACTTGAAGGCCAATCGCAATCAGAAAAATCCGGGAAAATCGTCTATAAATTTGCTTTGGAAAGAGTATCGCTGCCAAGCATTGTTAGCATTCCGTTCGGAAAAAATAAACCTCTCTATTCACAAAAGGATCTTTTTAAAGTCACTGGTTATTTAGATATTAATGGCAGTCATTTTGAAACTACCGATACAACAACCGCGATTATCGATGATCATCGCGGATATTATCCATACCGCCAGCATTATGACTGGTTGACGACGATGGGAAAACCGATTATTGATGGGAAGCCACAATATTTTGCCTTCAATCTCACTCGCAATCAATCCCTTAACCAGGATGAATATAACGAGAATCTAATCTGGTTTGAAAACAAAATTAGTCTTTTACCACCAGTCAAGTTCGAACATGATACCTCCGGAAATATATGGAAAGTCAAAGATGATCACGACATGGTCAACATTACTTTTGAGATTGACGATCGATTTAAGATGGTTGTTCATCCTTTAGTATTACGAATTGATTACTTTGTCACTTTTGGCGAGATTAAAGGCTATATTCGCGATCTCAACGGCAAAAAGTACATTCTTGATGGCATGATAGGCATAGGTGAAGATAAGACTTTGCGTTTTTAAATCTCTTGCTCAAATAATCGTAATTCAAGTTGGTTCGCATTGGAACCAGCTTTTTTGTTTTAAAAAATAAAAAGGGACTGTAACGAAATGAAGATCTAATTTTCTTCATGGACCTATGGATCCTTTTTTTCGCATACTAAAGTCAGATGTGATGGAAAAAAACTTCTAGCTATATTGTTTTTTGGGATAAGAGGATATAATGGAGCCGAAAGGATGTTTTGCGTTAAATTGTTCTTGTGGTAATTGTGGTCTTTTCACACTTCAATTACACCAAAAAACCACCCTGGTTTCCAGAGTGGCTTTTTTGTTGAGTAGGCGGAAACTATTTTATTTCGTTACAGTCCCTTTTGTTTTTATATGATTTTACTCTTATGCTTTAATATACATGTATTGATAGCCACCATATCCCATAGCTGCATTGTATAAAGAAACTCTAAATCCTATCTGTTCTCGATATATATTATACCCTACTGAAGTAATCAGTGGAACCATCATCATTTGTTCTAGTAACTCAGTTTCCAGTGCAGCTGCTAAACTATCAAAGTCGATTTCTCTACCCGAATATGAGTGATCAACCATGAACCAATAAAAGTCTAGAATCAAGTTTTCCATTGTATCTGTATAAACATCACCATTGAATTTACTTAAGATAGTTTCATAGGCTTCAAGGTTTGCTAAATCTACTTCATCAAGACTTCCAATTCGACTGTTGATCTCACTAATCCATTCAATAACTGCAATTTTTAAATTAGGAAGATTGACATCTGTAACAATACTTGAAGTATCATAACCAGATTCGATGATGTATTCTTCACCACTTAGATATACTATGAGTAGTGATGGTGCATTATACTGTTCCCCTTGCCATCCAGCGAAAAATAAATCAAAATCATCATTAATTAGACTATAAAGAGGTCGATTGTCCAAAATCAGTGTGAAACGATCTGTTCCAAAAACCGACTCATATAGCTGTTTAAAATATGAATATGGATTAACCGAAGTTTCTGACGAATATACAAGTGTAATTTCAATTTTTTCACCATCACTGATAAGACCATCATCGATAGCTTTTTGATAGGCAATGTTAAACAGTTCTAAAGCTCTAACTGGATCATAACCACATGTCTCAGGGGCATAATCGGTTAATACCGATTGACCCTGACTTGATTCTCGATATGAGAGTGGATTCCCGATATGGCTAAAGTAAGATGGACCAAGAAGCCCCTGTTGAGGTAAAGAAGGATTTCTAATTCCTGTAAAATATTCACGATCTAGTCCAAAGTATAAAGCTTGTCTCATTTCGATGTATTGCAAGAAGGGATTATCATTTGATGGATCACCATCATTACCATAATCAAGATTGATTGCTAATCTAAAGAAAGTCGTTAAAGGTTGATACTTTGAATTGGGTTCATTCATAACTTCATATGCATCCCCAGGGACAGGCGACACATCAATTTCATCATCTAAATACATTTGATACAGGTCATCGTTTATTTGATAGATTGGGGTAGAATCATTTTCTATGTAAACATATATTTCAGGAATTAAATAACTTGAACTAGAATTGAAGTAATCTTCATTCTTGGTGAACGTTAATGATTCACCATCGATCCATTCTTCTAGTAAATAAGGCCCATAGGAAGAAGGAGTCTTTGAAATTGTTCCATAATCTGTAAATGTACCGTCATTATTCATTCCTAATTCATATTGTTCTTCATCAACAACACCAAGAGCAAGATAGGATAGAACTAACTTAATATCATTTACATCTTTTGTGCTTTCTAGATGTAACTCGAATGAGTATTGATCAATAATGGTAAATCCAACCTCGCTAAATAGAACAACGACTTCATCTCCCATCAAGAAGATGCTTTGTTCTGCATATTCTTTAGCATTAATCAAAGGTAAGTAAGCCTGATCATATAATAAATAAGCATTTTCGTAGGCTAAAGCTGGATCTAATAATTGTCCCCATGCATATCTAAATGTTTCTGAAGTGATTGGTGTACCATCCTCGAATGCTAAATCGTTTCTTAAATTGATTCTCCAAACTAAACCATCACCATCTACATCAATTGGATTTCCTACTGCCATGGATGGAGCATAGGTAATCGGTAGTTTATCAGCTTGACTAAAATCCTTTTCATATTCTGCAATACCAAGTGAAATAGCTAAATCCCAGTCAAAATCTTTCTTATATAGTGTATCTGTGATGAGCTGTACAAATTCAACTGAAGCTTCATTTAAAACTTGGTGAATATTAAAGTTTTGAAATTGAATCACATAGGTTCTAAAACTGCCTGTCGTACTATAGATAGAGTCCCATGAAGCAACGAGTGTCATCGAACTCGTGATTGGCGTATCAGCAACAATTGGTTCACCTAGGTATGTCCAACCACTAAATGAATGATAATCTTTTCTTGGTGCTTCTGGTAGAACAAAAAGCTCATTATACTCATATGTTTGAGACGATATAGGAGTTCCTTCATCGGTGTCAAATTGAATGGTATAAACATCTGTAATCCATTTGGCATACAAGGTTATCGAAGCGGATATCAAGGTGGAAGCTAAAAATTGCACCTCTAGATCGCCTTCAAGATAATACCAGTAGGCAAATGTATTGTGTTCTTTTGTTGGAATATATGAAGATAAATCAAGTGTAGAGTTTTGTTTGATATCAACAAGTTCAACATTTGATAATACTCCACCCATTGGGTCGAGTGTAACGATGAGTGTATCTTCTGTACAAGACATTAATACTATTGAAAAAACAAGAATTAATAAAAATAAGCATGCTCTTCTCAAAGTTTGCCTCCCCAGATCTTTTTTTTAATTATAATATATTACTGTAGACAAATCAATATTCGTTTGATTATTAGGTTCATTAATACCCCTATTGATCAAAAATCATCAGTTTACATGTAAGAAATCATCATACATATGATAAATTATCGAATATCTTAATTGTAACAAGACTATCTCGAATTTAAAAATTAAGTTAAAAAAGGGCTGTAACGAAATAAAATTGTTTAAACCTACTCACCAAAGAAACCCGTGGCAAGAAATACATAAGCGACCCCAAAAGACTAGTCAACTTTAAAAAAGATGATGGTGGCAACTACTATGATGAGAACAGTGAACAGTTTAACTTCTTATGGCACAGCAAGAGGGGTCATGATGTATATGAAGTACCAAGCTCTCAAAGAAGAGCTTTGAACACTTTATAAGAAAGCGAGAGAAAACCTTCAATCAGAACTGGGTATCGAGCCTAGAACACAGCGCTCCATCCAGGAGGAGGGTGCGTTCGGTGTAATCAAAGAGGCCATCGGATTCAGACGATTTAGACGACGAGGCATTCAAAATGTGAAATTTGAGTTTATGCTCGTCGCTATCGCGTATAATCTTGCAAAACTTCAATGGATAATCCGACGCACTTTGAGCCACCGGACCGACGGAAGTGAGCCACGAGACCGACGAACGTGAGCCACCGTTCCGATCAAAATGAGCCACCAATCCGACAGTGTGAGCCACTGATTTTAATAACTCGATTTTTTTACTGTTGACTTCCTGTAAAATAGGATTATGCACGGCGACGTGCAAAT
>JAQWBC010000093.1 GCA_028707415.1 Candidatus Izemoplasmatales bacterium | reverse complement strand
GAGCGGCGCTTGCCGCCTGCGAGGACCGGGAACTCCGCGGGCTCCTCGAGGACTACCGGGCGTATCCGCCGGAGCCGTCGCTCGACGCCGTCCTCTGCACCCACTGCGCCGTCAGGGTCTTCATGGAAATGAATCATGATATTCATATCTATGAAGAAACTCATGATCTTTCTTTGTATTTAGATATAGCTTCTCGTGTCGGATTCACATTGCTCGAAAGTATGTCGATGCCAGAACGAACGATTATTGTTCTTCAGAAAAAAGAAAATTAAAGTAGAAAAGCCCATCAGGCGTATGATGTTGACGAGGTGATAAACATGCTGGCGTTCATCAAACGATTTTCGGGCTTTTTTTTATTGGTCGGCGGTATAGTTGGTCTGATTGTTGTCAATATAGTATCTAGTAACAATCAAAAAAATGCAGAAGAAGAAACACCGACAACTGAAATCATGACATCGACAAACGATGGATATTTGGTAGTCGATATAAAAGGTGCCATAACGACTCCTGGTGTTTATCGAGTTGTCATTGGGTCGCGAATTCAAGATGTAATCGAAGCGGCAGATGGCTTATTAGAAAACGCTGATTTGTCGATGATTAATGCAGCTAGCATTGTCACTGATGAGATGGTTATATTTATTCCCAAAAAAGAACAAGAGTATAGCTTCGACGACTTGGTTTGTATCGATATTAAAGGTCAGGTTGTCAAACCGGGGATTTATTGGTTGCCAGCTGGTTCACGGGTTGGCGATGTTTTGAGTCTCGCTGGCGGGGTAACAGCCCAGGCTTCCATCATGAATGTTAACCTAGCAGAAATCATCAGTGATGAGATGGTCATTTATGTTCCTTCAATTATGGATATGGCCGATGTGACATCGACATCAGTAATCAATTACGGGTATGTTCAGATTAAAGGGGCTGTTGTCAAGCCGGGATTGTATTATGTTAGAATCACTTCAACAATAAAAGATGTCATCAATCTTGCCGGAGGACTTACATTCGATGCATCAACGGCAAATCTAGATGTATCAAAGACAGTACTTTCTGGGATGACGATTACTGTTTTAACAGACACGGAAGTTGAAGCCTTGAATATTGATGACCCAGATACAACGGATATGGGATTGATTGACATTAATACGGCAACTTTGGCAGAACTTGACACCCTGTACGGAATCGGATCCGTTTTAGCGCAAGCGATAATTGATTATCGTGCTGAAAACGGCGATTTTGCCTCAATAGAAGCAATAATGTTAGTATCCGGTATCAAGGAAAGCGTATATGAAAACATTAAAGACGATATTACAGTCTGATGCGGGATATTTTATTCATCTAGCGATTGTGGCGGTCTTAATGCTGTTATGTATAAATCATCTCATAGTTATTGGATTGTTACTCGCAGAAATGCTATTTTTATGGACAAAAATGCGTCGCTTATTTTATGCGTCGCTTTTTTTTGTGGCTATGCTTTTGGGTTCACTTTTTATTCGTGTTATGCTTCTTGATTTCCCTTCACGTGATCAATATCAAGGTACAGTAACCGATGTCAGTGAGGATTTCTTTGTTTTGCAGGTCGGTTGGCGGAAAATGATGGTCTATCACGATGAAGATGTGAAGGTAATACCAGGCGATCAGGTAAGTGTTTCTGGCGATGAATTCAGTAATAATGGTTATCAAATTGAACATCGTTTCGAATATCAATACTACTTGGCTTCGTTAGGGATTGCATCAACGATTTATGCCAATCAATTGGAGATTACTGGACATGAGTTTCATTTGAATATTATCAAGATAACCATTGTTGAATATTTTAAAAAGGTTTTCTCTGAGCCAGTTTGGACAATGATGGTGTATATTTTATTTGGCAATGATGATTATTTATCCGAGGAAACAACATCAGCGATTCAAAGATTAGGAATCTCGCATCTTTTTGCGATTTCGGGGATGAATATTGCTTTAATCGTCGGATTTTTGGATCAAATTTTAAAACGATTATTTCTTCCTAAAAGAACTAAAGAGATGATCATTATTGCCCTTTTAGGAGTATATATGCTATTGACTGGATTTGCCGTATCGGTGGTGAGAGCAATATTGATTGTTATCTGCGTTTATGTCAAAGAGTGGAAATCACTGCCGTTTTCCCGACTAGACTTGATGAGTTTTATCATGATGGGTTTTTTATTATACAATCCTTTTTTGATTCATGCATTAGGGTTTCAACTTAGTTTTCTGATTGCGTTTGCGATTATTATTGGTAAAGATTTTTTGAAAACCTCTAATCCAGTGATAGCGGTTTTAAAAATCAGTGTTTATGCCAATTTAATGGCATTACCGATTTTACTAGAGGTTAACAAAGAGTATAACTTCATGACCTTGCCGGCAAATCTAATTTTTGTCGTATTTTTTGAAAAAGTGATGTTGCCAATGACATTTCTAACCGCTTTTATTCCGGCTTTAGAAATGATATTTATGTATGTGATCAATCTTTTTACCTCGGGTATTATGTTTTTAGCACAATTTGACACTGTTGTAAGTTTTAATTTTGCATCTGATATGGCAAAAATATGTTATTTTTTGCTTATTCTTTCTTTGCTTATTCGAATTGAGACTAAGCGTAAATGCAAAATTCAAGTAGCATTACTTATTTTGTTAGTGCTAGCAAATCTCACATTTACAGCGACACCATCAGTGTCCTTTGTGAAAATATTCGATGTCGGGCAAGGCGATGCCATCTATCTTCACGATTCCGAATGTGACATTCTCATCGACACGGGTGATATTGACAATTTCGACACGTTGCTTGCCTATTTTAAAGGTGAAAATATTACCTATTTGGATCAAATAATAATCACGCATGATCACTCTGACCATCAAGGAGAAATTCGTGATTTGCTTGCTAAAATTACAGTCGGGGAAATCATTGTTGGATATAAGACATCGACTTTCCAAGATCTTGATGTTCGAGTTGTTACTGCGGGGGATACGGTTGGTGGAAAGCATTTGCAACTGACGGTATTATCGGCGTATCGCGGCGATTCGGAAGAAAATAATAACTCCTTAGTTCTTTGGGGTAGGATTGGAATTCACGATTGGCTTTTTATGGGAGATGCGGAATCACCAGTTGAGAATGATTTAATTCACGGTTTGACTTTTTCGGCCGATATTATTAAAATCGGCCATCATGGAAGTGATACCTCATCAACGAAAGCGTTTCTGACCGCCATTGATGTCCAATGCGCAGTTATTTCCGTTGGTTCCGATAATTCTTTTGGTCATCCTGATGAAAGCGTAATAAGCCGACTTATCGCTTTTAATATCACTACTTATCGCACGGATCAATGCGGGACAATCACTTTTTCGTATTTACCGTTCTTTGATCGAGCAATTGTCACCAAGGATAATCGTGACAATTTATTTAACAATGAGTTGTCTCGATTTGTGGGTTTTTTCTAGAATTAATATAACCATTTTAGCAATCATGATATAATATAAAACGGTGATATGAATGAACGGAAACTGTTATTTGCTTTTTGGGACGGATACCTATTTGTTAAAAAAGAAAACGGATAAATACTTTTCCGACCATGAAGTCGATGTTATTGATATCGAGGTTTTTGATATGGAGGAAATCATTGTCGAAGAAGCCATCAACGCGGCCATGACCATCCCGTTTTTATCAGAAAAGAAAGGCGTTGTTCTTAAGAATTGCTATTTTTTGTCTGCTGGAAAAACACCGAAAGAAATCAATCATTCACTCGCCTATCTATATCGATATCTTCGCAATCCCAATCCGACAACGATTCTGATTATCCAAGCTCCATATGAAAAACTTGATCCTCGAAAGCAAGTTTTCAAAGTCTGCGAGGAAACTTGTGTATTTGAAGAGTGTGTCCCCGTTGAAAAAATGGAAATGTACGGAATGATTAAGGCGATTCTGTGTCAAAACAATAAGACAATTGACCCCAACGCGCTGGAAGAATTCGTCAATCGGACTAAAGATAGTACTCATTTAGCACTCAATGAACTAAACAAATTAATCGCTTACATTGGCGACCAAGACATAATCGATTTGTTAACTGTCCGCAGAGTGACAACTCGAGATGTCGAAGACAATATCTATGAACTTGTCAATGCTATACTTGCCAAAGACACTCGATCAATTACCAATATTTATCAGGATTTAGCTCAGGTTAATACTGAGGCAACTGTCATTATCAGGATGATTTCCGATAAAATGCAGGAAATCCTGTACACAAAAGAGCTGTTTCGGACCAATCATACATATGATGAAGTTATGCGCTATTTTAACGCTTCAAAGGGGCGGACATATTATATAGTAAAAAACGCCCGAGAAATCTCAGACGAGTTGCTAAATCGATATATGACTGAATTAGAAGAAGTCGATTTTCGGATTAAAAGCGGTTTAATTGATAAAAAGATCGGTGTTGAACTGTTTCTCTTGGGAATATAAAAAAAAGCCAAGTGGCTTTTTTTACATTAAATTAACATTTTGAGCCAAACGGGATTTTTCCCGATTTGCATAATTCTTGTGGTGGATATTCTTTGTAACTGATTTGTCGAGTTTCATATAAGCTAAGTTCAAAGCTGCAATAGCGGCGTCTTTGTCTTTACTAGCGATAGCAGCATCGACATTTTTGAGCGCTGTTTTTAGCGAAGTTTTGAAGGAAGCATTTGCCAATTTACGTTTTTCGTTGGTAAGAATCCGTTTCATCTGCGACTTAATTTGTGCCATTTTGTCACCTCCATTATTACAAGCGTTTTAATTGTATCAAATATATCGTAAAAAAGCAAGAATGAGAATTAAGAATTTTTTTCTTGAAAACGATAGATATGCCCATTTTATCGGTTTTTATCGCTTTATTCAATTTATAAGGACATTTTGAAAAAAATCATCTCTGAAAATGGTAATTCCGAACAAAAATTCACTATTTTACTCCGGTTTACTTGGAAAATAAGCAATATAATTATATAATAATAGTAATTATAATGGGTTTCTTTTTGTTTTGCTTGGCACTAAGATTTACTATTGCTTCCTTAGGGGGATCATTGTGGAAAAATTGTACAAGCACCATTTCATTGAATTATGCAATCGGTTAAATTACAATACCGTCAT
>JAQWBC010000092.1 GCA_028707415.1 Candidatus Izemoplasmatales bacterium | reverse complement strand
GTTCTCATCTCTTTAGAAGAACAATGGGGCACCTCAGTTCTTGGTAAAACAAAGATACTAAGGAACATTCTTTACTTGCTTAATGCTACTTGCTTTATTATATCGTTATTTTCCAAAATCATTTGACTCTAAGTATATTTTCATATGTGAATTTCTCAAAAGAATGCCATTTGGAGAAATATTAAAAAAGCACTTCCATATTTTCAAAGTGCTTTTCAATGCTATTGGATTTGGTTTTTTTAAATGTTTAGTAATAATATATTCATATGTATACATAGCATATCATTTAATAGGCTAATAAACAGTATAACCGATACGAGGTTTTTTATCGAATAAATCAATTATTGAACATAATATTTCCCATGGAGATATCATTATAAGACCTTTTATTACGAACCCAATTGCGGATTGTCCAACTTGCGACTGACGCATTAACTGGGTGAGCAACAGGAAATCTCCGTAATCACAACTATTATAAAGATACCATTCAATAATGCCTCTATGATAATAAATATAAAAACCCGAGAATGAATTACATATCTATGATTCTAAGTTAATTATATATTTTCCTATTATTTTCCATACCAGTCCAATAACGGAAAAACACTAATCAAGTCATTTTTGTTCCATGAAAAAGACGCTTACATTTTAAGCGCCTTTTTTTGTATATATTTATACGTTATTCGTTAATCCGAACCCGTCCACCTTTTCCAAGTTCGTTGAACGACTTGGGAAGGAAAAAAGCCAAGACGATTGATACAACACAAGCAAAAGCAACAATGTATAACATTAAATGCGTTCCAAAGTATTCTTCACCATTAACGACAATTCCGCGAATATTCAGCCAAATTACACTCGTACTAATAGCTGCCACAACCGCATTAAATAATCCCTGCATCGCAAAATACATCGATGGATGACTTTTGCCAGTGGCTTCCAACTCTTCAGCAGCCATTTGCGATGGAATCGTATATGGAGCCGAGAAAAACGCGCCAATTCCATAACTGCCAATTGTACCACCGATAGCTCCAATTATTAAACGAGCGTAAACACTGGGAATCCATTCAACATAAGCGATAGAAAAGATTATCATTGCTAGGGCAAATGAGAATAAAGCGGTTTGGAAAGCAAACCGAAACCCTTTTTTCTTCATAATCTTGTTATAGATTAAAAGCATTAGTGGAACCGGAGCGAAAGCTGAAGTGTTAATGATGGCAATTTGCCAACCATTAAGTCCCATTGCCCCCGATGCCATCACGTTTTGGCCGGCTAAGAACATCTGCAATCCAAAGAAAAATGCCGCCATAACCCCAAGCCACATCATAAAGCCTTTGTTTTTGACTGTCAGTTTAATACTTTCAAAAAATGATACTTCTTTTTCTTTGGGAACATCGCTCATTTCTTGTGCTGCTTCAGTTGCAACATCTTTAGGCAATGTCGATTTTTCTTTGAGAATGAAGAAAACAATTACCATGGTTAACATCAGCGGTGCACATGCCAAAGCAATGTACCTGATGTTAAGCGAAAAACCGATGAATACGGGGATCAAAGCATAGCCAATGCTGTACTGAATCGTGTCAAAGAAAGCTTTCCAACTTGATAGATAGACTCGATCATGAGCATTTTCTGTCACTTCGGAATAAGTTCCATAATATGTAACCATGGTTAAGGTATAAGCCGTGAAGAAGAAAAGTAACAAAACCCCAAAATAAATCGTATTTAGCATGCTACCTTCCGCATATGTTGGTGGAAAACAGAATAGCAGAAAGCAAATAATCATGGGAATGTAACCAATTAGCATTGCAGGACGCCGCTTTCCCCATTTTGTTTTGAGGGAATCAGTAAGTCCAGCAAGGGGAATATCCGCTAAGCCATCAACGACTTTGGCAATCAAAACCAAAACACTGAAAACAGCGGTTACGACCAGCGTTTTATTGGCAAAAGTCCAATACTCGGCGTTGACACCAAACCCTTCGATAATCAAAGCATCCACAAGGTAAATCGAAATAATTAAGTTCAAAAGATTGGGACCAAAACCCGCTAATGCGTATAGTGGGAGTTGTTTTCGTGTTAATTTTTTCATAAGCTTCTCCTTTTATTCTTATATTTTTACTTCTTTGAGCACGAAATACCTTTAAAATACTTTTCCACTTGATTAAGATATGAATAGTCTACAATAATTGTTTTATCAAAAATGGACATAATCTTAATCATCAGTTTTAAACGATGACATTCTTGTATTACCATTTTTGGTGATACCGGCTTAGTTTTGCCGCCAATAAAGATCTTGAAATTATCTGCATAAATTTTTCGCTTTACCGATTCTTCAAGTCCTAAACCCCGTAAAGAAAAATCATCCGTTCCAATCAAGAAGTTACCATCAGCTTGAATTAAAAATTCATTTTCATCTTCGAGAAATGCTTTTACAATTTCACAGCGGCGAAGACTTTCTTTCGAATCAATATGGATTGTTGAATCACTTAATACGCTACGAGCACCGATATCAGTTCCATACATAATTCGGTCTTGATACTTTTTAAAGAATGACTGGGCTTCTTCTTTGGTTTGCGAAAGATTAATATACATCTCTATTCCCGGGGTTAAGTCCACAGAAATATTGGGGAAACGATCAAATAATGCCGCTAATCGTGGTAATTGAGCTGACATGAAGAAAAAATGGGCAAATGTAATTTTAAGAAGCGGATATTTGTTTAGAACATTTAGGATTTGTTGATACTGATCTTCATTGTTAATAACCGTTTCATCATAGAACCAACCGCGAGCTTTTGCCCATGAAGGGATTTTATTTATATCCCAAAATTCTTCTGGATCATTGACGTGCCAAAGAATTGGCAGTTTACTTTCCTGGGCATATTCCCAAAACGGATCCCACACTTTGGAATCAAAGTTGGGAATGGGAATCGTTTTCCGCATTTGTGGTTTGCCTTCAATCATTTTAATTCCATCGCAACCACAGGCCATCATGCGCTTAACGTATGTAACAAAATGTTTGCCAAGTGATTTTTGGTGCAGAAAGTATTGACTTACGTCCAGACTCCCAAAAACCGATATTTGCTTTGGATACATCGTTTTTACCATTAAAGCGTCGGGAACCGATGAAATTCGTTGACGATGAGGGACAATTACTAAATTCGCCCAGTCTGTGTTTGTGAGTTTCATTACATCAATGATTTCTTTTGGATCTACTGGTAATGCATAATGGATATGACAATCAATTAACTTAGCATTCTCAATCATTACGTTGCCTCCAAAAATAAATAGCGATTAATATAATCAACACTGAATTTTATAGGGTGATTATGGATTTGTAAAAACAGAATAAAGCGCTATGTTTCGCCGATTATAGGCCACGTCTACTTTTGTTTTAATTTATTCTAACCCCGATTTTTTTCTTTGTCAATCCATTATCAAGATATTGTTAAAAAATCAAGAAAAACATATGCTTTTTCTTGTTTTTGATGATAAAAAAACCATTTCAATGATATGAGATGGTTTTAATATCAAGGCAAAAAAAATAATTACTCAATTATTTCTTTAATTCGTTCGAGATCTTCATAATTAAGATAGCCATAATAGTACGAATTGAGATTGAAAATATCCGGATCATTATAATTGGCGGGCTTATACAAAGCCCCATCGGTATCACATAGAAAATACTGAACTAGTTTATCCTCGACATTGTAACAATATATTTCGTATTCATATTGTGATTCATCTTTTGTACCACTAGTTTCACTAGCATTGATTTTGGCAAACATGTTCGCAATTTCTGTAATCGTCTCTGAATCAGTAATTTCAAAGTAATTAATTGTAATTTTCGTGATTTCTGTATCATCAAATGCAAAAACTCGATTCATGAATACACAAGCAGTTACTGTTAAGAAAAGTAATGAAACGATAATACACAAACCAATTTTTTTGTTTAGCATTCCCATGATGTACCTTTCGTATTGATAGTTTTGTATCACTTTTATTATATCAAAACTGATTATTATAAGCACATATATTTTCCACTGATTTTTTTATATCAGTTCTTTTAAAACAAAAAACGCGAAATTTTCGCGTTTTAACTGTCCTTCTCTTTTTTAAGAGAAAGTAAATAATAAAAATGGTGAAGTCAGAGGGGCTTGAACCCACGACCCCTAGTACGTCAAACTAGTGCTCTCCCACTGAGCTATGACTCCGTCCACTGTTATTATTATACTATAAGAATATTATTTTTCAAGAAAAAAGTGATTGTCAAACGAGAAAAACACTTCCAAAATATTTATAAATTTTTCGCATATATATATAGTAAATCACTTAGACGATTAACGTATGCTAATGCCACCGAAAGATCAGTCCGTTCTGAACGATGCAAATAACGAACCATTTCTCTTTCTGCGCGGCGACAAACGGTTCGTGCCCAATCAAAATAAGCTCCCGGAAGCGTCCCTTCACTTCCCGGCAACGAGAAAATCGCTTCGATGGGTTTCTCATCCAATAAACGTTGTCCTTCTGTTTCAAGGATTATCACATCATCGACGTTAAAATTGCCCCACGTAGGCGGCAAAGTATTATCTCCAAGCGGGTCAAATGCTAGACCAGTGTTTATTTTTTGTATTGTTTTTTGAATTGATTTTATGAAATCAAGATGACAATGTTGATATGCCACTCCTAAAACCGAACTAAGTTCATCCATCGTTCCCAAGATTTCAAACAATAGATCATCTTTTGAAATAACTTTATTAGCTAAATCCCGAGTGAATCCCTTATCTCCGGTTTTAGTACTTATTTGTTTTATATTGGTTATTTTCATATTATCTTGTATAATCAAAACGTCTTTAATAGATGATTTGATTATCCTTTCTTTTATATTTTTGTTTCTTTATTTATTTATAATTTATAATCAAATTAAGCACTGTGGAGTTGTTTCATGTTATTATAGCTTTGACTATTAAAGGAGACTCTTACCACAGTTCTTATTTTTAATGTCAATCAGTAAGTTAGCGCTAGACGCTTCATCACAAGACTACATAAATAAGAATACTGTGACTTACCCAGTGCTAAATCTCATTTGGAGATGTTTCAATGTACTATATTGGGATTGACGTTTAAAAGTACAAGCATGACTGCTTCATAGCTACTGAAGCAAAGAGTATTAAAGCATTTCAGTTTGACAATAATCGTTTAGGCTTTGATTTGTTTCTTACG
>JAQWBC010000091.1 GCA_028707415.1 Candidatus Izemoplasmatales bacterium | reverse complement strand
TGAAGGTAATCAACCGAACACCAGAATTTCGGTACCGCATTCGCACTGATGACGTCGTCCTTCACGACATCGTTCATCCATCATACACGGTAATGACGGATGAATTATTATTTCGATTCGTAACTACTTTTTTTACTAATAACATTGATGAATTTATCGCGAATGTGACGATCGATATTGCCAACTCTAAAAAAACCGTTTCTTTGGAAGATATCGATGGTGTTGATGATTTGATTTACGTCTCTTCGCTGAAATGGCTAAGTTTTACTAGTGTAAGTCATCCTTACGATAATAAAAAAGCCGATTCTTTTCCGAGAGTCACGTGGGGTAAATATTTTTCCGAAAACGGAAAAATATTGATTCCATTATCAGTTGCTGTCAATCATGCTTTATGCGATGGAGAACACGTGGCAGTTTTTTTTAATGATCTTCAAAAAGAAATTTCTTTGTTAAACTAAAGAGAGGTATCCTATGGAAAAACAGAATCAGAAAGTCGCTGTATTAATTGATGCAGAAAATGTCAATTCCGTAAATGCTCGCCAGATTTTTGATACCATGTCAACCTATGGTGAAGTGATTATCCGTCAGATTTTTGCTGATTGGTCCAACGAAGCGGTAAAAAGTTGGAAGACGGCCATCTCGAATTACTCAATTGTGTCCAATCAACAATTCACTTTCGTAGCTCGTAAAAACTCCTCTGACATGGCTTTGGTTATTCAAGCAATGAATATTCTCTTTGAACGCAATGTGGATATTTTCTGTTTGGTATCAAGTGATTCTGATTTTACCAGGTTGGTTCAAGAGTTGCGCGAACGTAATAAGACAGTCATCGGCATGGGGGGACGTAACTCAATAAAATCTTTTGTTTATGCATTTTCGGAATTTATTTATCTCGGTGATGAAAACCCAGAGAATACTTATCATATCAATGGGAAAGTCGAGGATAAAACAGGTATCAAACCGATTGACACTAAAAAAATCGAATCAACGCCCTTGCTTATTCCCGCGAAAATAAAACCCAATGATTTTATCCCGCTAGAAGATGAAAAAATGGATGCAATTCGCGAAATAATTGAAACGTTAATCGATGAAAACGGAAAGGCCTATTACAGTCAAATTGGCACTGATATGAAAAACAAATTTTCGGATTTTATCCCCAAAAATTATCATTGTAAATCCTTAAAATTTCTTATTGATAATATTTTGAAGGATTTGCCAGAGTTTGAAAAAAAGCGCGATCAACTCGGTAAGAACAAAGGAGCAGAAATATTATATCTTGTCAGTAAAAAATAACAATCGGAATCTTCGTCCCGACGTTTAAGCGCCGGGACTTTTTTAATCGTTTTGTTTGACCAAAACGAAGGGTTATGGTAAACTATATTTAGACACCCCGGGGGGGTATCTGAATTGAGGGGTAATATGAGATCGAAATTTGATATAACCGGCATGACTTGCGCCGCTTGCAGTGCTTCTGTGGATCGTAGTGTTAAAAAAGTAAGAGGTGTTAATTCAGTAAATGTATCATTGCTAACCAACTCCATGAGTGTTGAATACGATGAAAACATCATTAGTACTGATATGATTATCAAAGCGGTTAAAAACAGTGGATATGGGGCAAAACTTACTAAAACAAATACGAATTCTCAAGAAAACATATTAATTAAACGACAGATGAATATTCGCATAATCGGATCAACAATCTTATTTTCATTATTGCTGTATATCTCAATGGGAACCATGATTGGCTTGCCTATCTTTGCCTTTATGAATCCACATGGACATCCCCTTGTTTTCGGGATAAGCCAAATGATTTTAACCATCGGGATTATCCTTTTAAATCGTCATTATTTTATTGCCGGCATTCCTAAATTATTGAAGCTTCATCCCAATATGGATTCATTAATCGCTATCGGATCGGCTTCGGCGTTTATATACGGAATATATATATTAATTATATTTGCGGGTTATGGTGAATCATCAACTGGACAAATGATTGCTGAAGAACTCTATTTTGAAGCTGCAGGAGCGATACTTACTCTTGTAACGTTAGGTAAATATTTAGAGTTTAAAAGCAAAACGAAAACGGGAGATGCGATCGCTAAGTTAATTAATCTAGCCCCCAAAAACGCGATAGTAATCAGAAGTGAGCAAGAAGTCGAGGTCAGCGTTGGTACCATTCAAGTCGGGGAAATTGTTGTCATTAAACCCGGGATGAAAATCCCAGTTGATGGAATCATAACCGAAGGATTTTCATCCCTTGATGAACAAGCCATTACTGGAGAATCGATGCCAGTTGATAAAACAGTTAATGATAAAGTCACGACTGCAACTATCAATACTTCAGGAAGTTTTCGCTTTCGGGCTACCGAGGTCGGGGAGGACACAACTCTTGCGCGAATTATTGCTTTAGTAGAAGAAGCAAGCAATTCGAAAGCTCCCATCGCAAAGCTTGCTGATAAAATCAGTGGAGTATTTGTTCCAATCGTGATTGGAATCGCAATTTTGACATTTGCAGGGTGGTTAATAGCGGGTGAGCAATTGGGATTCGCATTATCAATGGCAATCACAGTGCTTGTAATATCGTGTCCCTGTGCCTTAGGATTAGCTACTCCGGTAGCGGTAATGGTCGCAACCGGAAAAGGAGCGGAAAACGGAATTTTAATTAAATCCGCCGAGAGTTTTGAGATTGCTCACTCGATAGATACGGTCGTTTTAGATAAAACCGGAACAATTACTTATGGAAAACCCGAAATGACAGATATCATTCCTATCGGACCGATATCGGAAATCGATTTACTTACAATTGCAGCATCAATAGAACATAATTCCGAACACCCGATTGGACAAGCAATTGTCGCTTTTGGAATTAAAAACCATGTTCAAATTCGGGAAGTAAAAGCCTTTTTAAGTCAATCGGGAAAAGGTTTATCAGGAAAAATCGCAGAAACACAGTATTATGCTGGCAATGAAGTTATGATGAACGAGCAAAAAATCGACTTAAGTCTAGGTCGTGACCTTGCTTTGAATCTAGCTGAGTCGGGAAAAACACCAATATACTTGGCAGATGAACATCAACTGATTGGCATCATCGGAATCTTCGATATTATTAGACCAACAAGCAAGGAAGCCATAGAATGGTTTCAAAGCCACAAAATTACTGTGGTTATGGTCACGGGAGACAACGCAATTGTTGCCAACAATATTCGTAATCAACTAGGAATTGATCACGTCTTTTCGGGAATCTTGCCCGAAAAAAAGGCGGAAATCATTGCAGGTCTACAAAATAACGGTCATCGAGTGGCAATGATCGGCGATGGTATCAATGATGCAATTGCTTTAGTAAAAGCCGATGTTGGGATAGCAATCGGTGCGGGAACGGATATCGCTATCGAATCAGCCGATATTGTTCTGATCAAAAATGATTTGCGAGATGCGGCACTAGCAATAGAATTATCGCGTAAAACGCTATCGACAATTAAAATGAATTTGTTCTGGGCATTTTTCTATAACGCAATTGGTATTCCTATAGCGGCCGGCATTTTTTATATGTGGATTGGCTTGAAACTCAATCCGACGATTGGTAGTTTGGCGATGAGTCTTTCCAGTATCTCAGTAGTTTTAAATGCTTTACGATTGAAAAGATTTCATAAAACAAAAGAGGTGTTTAACATGAAAATATCGATTCAAATTGAAGGAATGATGTGCATGCACTGTCAAAAGCACGTAGAAAAAGCGCTTTCAATAATCAATGGTGTAACAAAAGCCGTTGTTAACTATAAAACTAAAATCGCACTAGTAGAATCAAAGCAAAAAATCGCAGACGAAGTGCTGATATCTGCCATTGAAGCGATTGGTTATCACGTCACACATATTGAGAGCATATAATGAAAGCCGATGCGAAAATTGTCAAAAAACTTTTGAATACCGCTAAAGGCCAAATTGAAGGAATTGGAAATATGGTTGATGATAATCGATATTGTATTGATATATCGAACCAGATTTTAGCGGCAATAGCGGTATTAAAGAAAGCAAACCAAACGGTAATTCAAGCACATCTGGAAAGTTGTGTACGGGAAACGCTTACTGATGAAGGAAGACAGAAAATCAATGAAATTGTAAATATTATAAATAAGATTAATTAAATATTAAAAAAAGTAATTGATGTTTTCTTGTGACATTTTATCATTTAAATTACCCTTAGCAAAAAAAAATAAAGAGACAAAAATCCGGGATTGTAAAATATAATAATTTCGTCAGTAAAATGACAAAAAATATCGTCATTTCGTCATTGCTTGACTATGATTTGCATTTTTAGGGGTTGCAAAATGATGGTAAAAGTGATAAAATCAATTACGGTAATTATCTAGATTATGACAATCACCAATCGAAATAAATACCGATAAAAACTTAATGCTGATATTACAGGTGTATAACAGGGAATCCGGTGTAATTCCGGAGCTGTGCCAGCAACCGTAAGGCCGATGAAAAGCATCTACCCATTGCGAAAGCGAGAAGGGGCTGAGTAAAACGAAGCCGAGTCGGGAGACCTACCTGTATGTCAAATATAAAAAAGGGAAGGTCCTTTATGAAAAAAGTACTGGGTATCATGCTTTTCATGTTTTTATTTTTAGCTTTTTTTGGCTGTAATTACAATTCAACCACTCAGCCAGAAACCACAACAGCCGAGAATCAAACAACAGGCACAGAAGAAGTGACAAATGTTGTTCTTGGTCAGGTTACTTTACAGCTTTACGGGTTACAAGACGCTTTAGTAAAAACCGTTACCGTCGATTTTGATGCGGCTGATTCATTACTATCTTTAATGATGGAAAATTTCGTTGTTTATTGTGATAATAACGGTGAACTTGATGACACTTGTTCTGTTCCGGGTACATATGGTTTATATATTCGGGGAATTGATTCGGTGATTGGTGAAGATGCAAATAGTACTTATATAGCAATGTGGATTAATGATACATACGCGATGACCGGAATTACTGATACCGATCTTGTTAATGGCAATATTTATGCTTTTAAACTTACATCATATTAACAATCAGCATATGTCAATCAAAAGCATCACGGTTTCCGCGATGCTTTTGGCGGTTTTAATTGCCCAAGAATATGCTTTGATGGCTATTCCAAATGTGCAATTGACTGTTGTTCTTATTATGGCATATGCATCCGTATTACCATGGGCGACACTTTTGCCAGTTGTAGCGATTTATGTTCTAATTGACAAT
>JAQWBC010000090.1 GCA_028707415.1 Candidatus Izemoplasmatales bacterium | reverse complement strand
ACGGCGTGCCGTCCGTTGCCAATATTAATACCGAACATGAGACTATGCACGGCATTTCGCAAAAAGCCCGGTAAAGTGGTTTTAGGAAGCTTTTTTTCAACGAACTCTAATCCCAGAGGATTAAGAAAAAGGTCAAACCAGTATTTATTTTGGAGCCGTGGACCGGCCAGATATGTTTTTTCGTTCTGATCATAAAAGAAAAAATATGGCAATTTCATTTCGATTGCAATATCGCGATCTTGTTTTTCAATTGCAAATTTTTCAAGCAAATTGGCAATTCCGGCATAAGCACAGGAACGGTTAAAAGTCATATACTTCATAACGTTTCCCCTTTCGTTTATTGTCAATAGATACGATTCATAAGATTATTGTACCATATTAGCATCAATATTTTAAAAAATCCTTCTTAGATGAAAAAAAGGAAATCGACTTGATACTAGCGTTTCCTTTTTCCTTTGATTTATTCTCATATGATATCGCATCATACCCATGTATATTTTTATTGTACATACTGAGGGGTTCATAATTCATCGAAATGTTAATTAGGATTCGGTTATTTCATTGCCACATTTGGCAGCGTTATAATAAATACTGATCTAAATAAGAAGCATCAACCCAGTAAATATTACTCGTTCCTTCCACATAACGACTGAAAAAAAAGTATTTCCCATCAGGGGTTACTGATGAACAAATTTGTTCTGCCCACAATTGATTAATTTCCGGCCCAAGCTTCACGGGCGTACTCCAATACCCGTTTTGTTTTCTGGTAATGTAAATGTAACTTGCATTCCCTGATCCTCTATCAATTAACATATAAGATTCATCTAATGCAATATATGGATGTCTACCAGAAACACCGGTAGATACTCTTGGCTGAAATTCTCCATCCAATTTTCTAATGACATAAATGCCATTCGTCCCCGTGAAGTAAATGTTCCCCGATGATGAAACACTGACATACATTGAAAATCCTTGATTCAATCCGGTTTCAGAATAGATCGGTGTTTGCCATGAACCATTTACAAAATCGCTTTGGTAAAAAGCATATTCGCTTCGCCCATCACGCATGGACCCGAAAAATATAGTTTTTCCATCGGGAGTAATATAGGGTTCGAATTCATCCAGGTCTCGACTGATGGGCGAAAGGGCTGGTAGCGACCAGCACCCATCCACGAACTCCGTATAAAAAATCCGGTTTGTTCCCCCTGGCGCTCTTCGGGTGAAAAAGAAGGAATTGTAATCCGCAGAAAACGTTCCGGCAAACTCATAGTTCATGTCAGTGCTGATGAAATTGGGGGCAAAAATCTCGGGAGTTAAACTCGGTTCACCAAAAAAACTAATATTCGGAATCGTGGTTATTGTTTCTACAGATTGAGTTGTACTAGTAGTTATTATAGTTAAAGAGGTCGATGTGGGAGTTTCTACGGTACTTGTCACGTCAAAAGAGCATGCAAGAACTAACGTCGCAAGTAAAAACAAAGCCAGAAATACAATTATTCTGTTAAAGTCACTGATTTTCATCATCAATTCTCCAAGACATACTCAATTATCCCCAATATATAAATAAAAGTGAATATTGCAGGAATATTACAAGACATGAAACATATACCACTGTTTTTCAACGACATAGCCAAGTTTCTTTGCGATGTGAGATGAAACGTCATTTGCGGCGTCCCATACCGGATTATATCCGCGTTTTAATGCTTCTTCAATAAAATATGTGCATAAAGTTGTCCCTAATCCCTTGGAACGAAATTCAGCATATGAGTCATACCCCACTCTAAAATATAATTCGACTTCTTTTCCGACAACCGGATAATTTGTAAGTGAAAACCCCTCACAAAATCCATCATCTCCCATTAAAGCAAAACCAAAACCGTTTTCCAAAAAATCACTTTTTGTAAAGAACCTGATTATAACATCGTCATGGATCATTCCGTTTATTAAATGTTTCTTTTCAATGGGCACTATCGATAGTCCTTGTGGCAGGTCTTTTCTTTGTTGTAGGATATGGTTTATATCTAATGTTTTTGAATTGAATAGCACTCTTTTATGGGTCACAATCTTATCCTTGAAGTGTTCTTCTAAGGGTTGTTTCCATTCGTCGGAGGATGGAATAATCCATGAATTTTGCTTTATCAAACTGAATACTTCTTCCTTATTTGTACCGCGTGGTTCTCCCAAAATAAAATAAGCTGGAAATGAATATAAAACCACCAAAGAACATTCGCTTTCATCATCAACAAATATCTGCGGATGTTCATCTCTAATTGCATATTTTAAAAAATTGTTAAATAGTTGAAAAGAATCAAACATTCGATAATATTTTTCAATGTTGCTTGTTATTTCAATCATTATAGTTCTCCTTTATATTTGTGAATATAATCAAGAAATTTATAATCATTTTCGGCTCCAATTTTCGAAATGATTATTTCGAACAGTGTGTATATGTATCCTTTTGAAAGATTGGAGTATTCGATTAAAATTTTGAAATCTTTAATAAAATCATCTAACGATTTTACGCTTGTGACAATAAGATTTTTTTTGCGAATATCTGCCACTTCAAGAAATTTAGTTTTGATATATTCAATTATGTCATTATCCATGTTTTCAAGTTCGTGACAAATGACTTATCACTATCAAGTTTGCTTTGGTTTTTTTGCGTTTGCGTTCGATTTGTTAATCTTTATATGGCGATACTCCGTAGTTCGATATTGACAAATAATCAGTTATCGATTATACTTTATTTATCAACTACATCTGTAGTCAGTTGCGTGATATATACATAATAGCACATATGACATAATATTGTAAACTATTTTTTTTAAATGCCATCACATTTGAAGCGTGAATCCAATTATTAATATCTTTGGCGTGGCAAGTTAAACGTAATTAATCAAGTTGTGAGAAAATGAGATATCAAAAAACTAAAAGCCGTTTAACGATTTCTTGTGTTTTCAATACTTCTTTATTTATGTTTCTGACTGTGTTTTTTACCCCGGGGATGAGCGAGATCATCAAAGCGGTTCCGTTTAGGGCGCTTTTCTGTAAAAACAAAATAAAAATGGGTGTCTTATATTAAAAACACAAATTATTCCACAATGATTAATCTTCTACGAAAAGAGAAATCGAACTAATTGCTTAATATTTTGGAGCAAAACGCCAAAATAACTATTCCTGCTACTCTTGTTGTCAATAATTGAGGTGAATACATCGATGCAACATATCACAGATTCAGAATGGCAAATAATGAGAATTCTTTGGGAAAAACACAGCATTCTTGCTACCGAAGTCGCAAGTATTCTTCATGATTCAAAAAACTGGAGTTTGACAACCGTAAAAACGTTTCTTTCTCGGCTTGTAAAGAAAGAAATGGTTCGTTATGAAAAACGAGGGAAAGTCTTTCTTTACACGGCCTTATTTTCAGAACGAGATTGTGTCATCGCCGAAATGAAGCAGGTACTAAAAAGAATATATGGAGGGAAAATCAATTACGAGACAGAACACTTTTCGTTCTATGGTGTACCAAATCTAGATTTAATTACTCGGTTAGGCGCTCATTATGAAGAGACTTATCAGCGCATTTCGATGGATTATCAATACCGGTGTGACGAAAAACAAATGGTCTATCTTTACGCCAGCCAATCTCGTCTTCATTCTACTCTCGGACTGTCAATCGGTCCCGCATGGTTGCGTGCCGGTTGGGAGTGGGAAATCATCCATCTCGCACCTGAAGATCTGTTTACAGATATCTCAATTGATTCCGCGGCCATTCACGTTTGGATGCAACGCGTGATTTATGATATCAACCCATTAGCCCCTTATTGGCTGCGGCAAGGAATTGCCGCTTTCGAAAGCGAGTTGCTTAAAAAAGAACGTCTTGAATCGGTTTTGAAAAAAGCATCAACTTCGATTCGTCCCCAAACGATTGAAAATTTATCCAATCAATTTGATCTATTTCGAGAACAAAGTGGATATGAATTATCCTATACCGTAATCCAAATGATTATCGATCAATTCGGTAAAGAATCACTTAATATTTTTATACATAATCATCAGGATTATATGAGCGCTTTCGGTATGAGTTCACCCCAATTTTGGACTAAATGGGCTTCATATTGCAAATCTCAATACGGCAATGGAGGAAATAACTTATGAAAAGGCTGTTGATCATATCCTTTTTTCTAGTATTTTCCTTAGTTACCTTGATTGGCTGTGATACCGATCCAACAGAAGAACCAATTTCAGTAGAAACATATTCCCTCATTCAATTACAGGCTGATTATGATCAAATGGTCGGCCTCATTGATAGAAACCCAAAACTATTCACAAATCTCGACGAATTAAATTCGTTAGTTGTCTCTCAACGTGAACTACTTACCGAAGGCATGACAAAACTTGAATTCTATCGTGTTCTTGTAAAGGTTATTGCGGCAATTCGATGTGGGCATTCCGGCATTCAAATGCCCTGGTCAGAAATCGAAACTATATTTGAAAACGATATGACATACCCGGTCAGCGTTTATCTTTTTGATGAAGCTCTTCGAATAGTGTCCATCAATGGTCAAACAGCAATTGAAATTGGTGATGAAATAAAATCTATCAATGGGGTATCAATCCCAGATATCACATTAGAAATGATGTCCATGCTTTCCGCGGACGGGGAAGGAACAAGTTTAAAAAAACGCGTTCTTGCTGATGCTTATTTCGAATATTATCAGTTATTTATTGCAGTCAGCGAAACATTAGTAGTAGAATATATTGATTCATTAACGAAAGAAATAAAAGTTGAAATGCTAAACTTCAATTCGATTAATTACGATCACTACATTCAAAACCCGGCTTATGAGTATCAAATCACCTCGGAATATGCCTTGTTGACCGTTAGAGAATTTAGTCCTCATGATTCATATACGATGCAAAGTTATTTAAATTTTTTCTCCGATTTTTTTTCTGTCGTTGATCAACTTGAAATCGAACATGTTATATTGGATATCCGGGGAAATGGTGGCGGAGATCCCCGGATTACAAGCGCCCTGTTTTCGTATATTGCCATGACGTCACAACCCTATTTTAATCAAGCAACAAGCAATTATTATGTTGGGCTGAAATCAAACATACCGTTGTCAGAACCACATTTTGATGGGCACCTTTATACTTTAATTGATGGATATTGTTTCTCATCGTGTGGCCATCTAGCTGCATTGATTAAGTACCAAAATATAGGAACGATGATTGGCGAAGAAACAAAC
>JAQWBC010000089.1 GCA_028707415.1 Candidatus Izemoplasmatales bacterium | reverse complement strand
TTTCTGAGCATCTTGCTGCGAGTAATGGGTTTTTTGTCTTCCATCACCGTCTTTCCATGTTTTACCGGCCTTTTTAATCCACTCCGCATCTGTTACTTCGGAACTAAAAGGATTGATTTGGTTATGAAGATTATCATAAACAACGGGAATCGAAAGCGCTTCTGCAATCTGCAAAACTTCGTGAATGTTATAACATTTTTCATCGTTTTCGATGACCACTCTGCTTCTAACAAAATCGGGTAAAGTTTTGTGGACATTATTAAATCGTTGAATAGCTTCGGGTTTATTTCCATATACACCGCCGACATGGAGGATAATTTTGGCTGATGGATCTACCCCAAGTGCGTCAAGTACCCGGGTGTGATAGATTAAGTCGGCGATGGCTCGCGAAACAACGATAGTATCAGGAGAATTAATAACGGTATACTGCCCAGGGTGCATGGAAACTCGGATTTTAAAATGGTTAATTTTATCTCCAATACGCTCAAAATCATGGGCAAAGATTTCCCACCAAGCAAGTTCGTTGACCGAACTTGATCCAAACGGAATTAAGTCAGAAGAAATTCGAAAAAGGTGGATGCCATTGGCACCATTGTATTCGATTGCTCTCTCTAATGCTTGCAGATTATTTTGAATTACATCAAGCAAAACCGACGCTTCCGCATTGACCATTCGAACCGCTTTATATTTAATTTCAGGGACTCCCAAGGTCAAGCATGCATAACCAATATTCATAGCACCCTCCCTGAGAAAACATCCTAAAAATGAAGGTAAACTCATGGGTTTAATATACCATATCGCCATCGCTCAAACAACTAAAACGCACTTAAAATCTGAATATGAAATATATAAAGAATAACATATAAATGATCGGCATATCATCAACCTTATAATCAAGTATTAGTTTTATGGTTATGCATAGTTGTTGATTGATGAATGTTGATTATAAAAGCAATACAACAACAATTTTATAATTTACTGACAAATTATCGCAATAAACAGCTAATTTTAGCCGTTTTAAAAAATAACAATGTAAACATTTTCTATTTAATAAAATCAACATTTAACGAAAACGCTTTAAAAATATTGGGGTAACCACCAAATTCACCATTAATTAATGTGATAGAAAATAATACCAAACCGATTGACATTAATTGCTTCGACAAGCATCATTAAAATAAAATAATAAATGCTAAAAAATTATTAGTATTAAAGCCTGCGCACTATAGCATATTCAAATAAGCAATCGTTTGTTATTTGTCTGAACCAACAAAAATACGATTATAAATGCTGAATAATGGTATAATTATAAGGAGAAACAAAGGGGAAGTAACTATATGACTGATATCTTAGGAAAACCATTAGAGCCACTTCTTATAAAACGTCTTTTTCTTCTTGATATGGACGGTACAATATATCTTGACCATATCTTAATGGACGGAGCTTTAACCCTGCTTCAAGAAATTAATAACCATCATGGAAAAGCCATATACATTACAAACAATTCTTCCCGTTCTGTAGAAGACTATGTAAAAAAATTAACATCAATTGGAATATCTGCCTCCTGCGACGATTTCTTCACATCTTCAATGGGAATGGCACTCTACTTGAAAAAGCATCACTTTGGTAAAAAAGTATACTGCATGGGAACCAAATCCTTAATTAAAGAATTGTTAGCATCCGGAATTGATGTTACCACTGACTCGGAAGCTGGAATTGAAGTCGTAGTTCTCGGTTATGACACCGAACTTACCTATCAGAAACTCTGTGATGTCACTCGATTACTTAGAAATGATCTTCCCTATCTTGCTACAAATCCTGATTATGTATGTCCTGTTCATTATGGATTCGTTCCCGACTGTGGAGCGATGGCGGAAATGCTTAAGCATTCAACCGGAAAAATGCCCCATTTCATTGGAAAACCCGACCCTTTTATTATTCTCGAGGCCATTAGTCGCTCGGGATTTCTACCTACCGATGCCGTCGTCGTTGGCGATCGGATATATACAGATATCCAAAGCGGGATAAACGCCAAAGTTACAACAATCGCCGTCTTGTCCGGAGAATCAAAACTAGAAGACATTATTTCGAGCTCAATCCAACCAGATTATGTAATTTCCTCCATAAAGATTCTTGCGGAATTGTTTCACAATAATCCCATGTAAATACTTAATAGTATTTCTGGTGATTTTGCAATAAAAGACGTTAATAGACACATTGAGCGGTGTTTATTAACTCTTTTATAATGTCCAATCCTATTTATATTTTTTTTATTATAATCGATTAATCGAGACCCATTACATAATATATGACTGGATTCTTGAAATCACCCAAAAAAAAACGACTTTGGTTTGCCAAAGTCGGATTTTTTTTATAGTGAGTATATCGTTAGTCGATTGGTCCAATCGATAATGCAAGAGAAATCGTCATATTCGCAGCGATAATGTTATTGTTAGCCTCAGCGTCCCAGCCCTCGATGTAGACTCGAATAGTAATAAGCATTGGGGTGTTACCGGCAAACGAACTAATGATTTCGGAATTACCGTTAAGCGTGTTAACCGTTGGGGCAAATGTGGCGTTAATATCTTCGATACGATTAAACTGACCCTCAGTTATTAGTCCGCGATTAGCCAAATAAGTGAATCTAGCAAGTGTTACATCGGTGAAATAATCGGTGGCATCATCATGATAAGCATAGACGATAGTGTTATCGCCAGTCAACATGATATCAGATAAGCCCGTTGCTCCAAACCAGTAATATAGAGTATTATCAGAATCAGCGGTAGCTTCGTCAATGGCGATATCAGTATAATCAATCGTGTAATCTGCATACCCTACCGATCCTTGTAGATAATCGAAATCATAATCAACGCTATTTCCATATATAAGTGATGTCGATCCTGAAGTGACCGAAATGCGCGTTGCATTGACGGAATTATCTTGAACGAATAATGAGTTCACTCCCGCAACAATGTCAAGATCCGAGAGGTAGAGTTCATAATTAGTAGTTCCCTGTGAAAAAACCCACAGTTTAAGTTCAATAACACGACCAGAAGTGTCATTAATATCGGTTATAGCAATAATTGGATCAAGAATTCTGGTAGAGTCATGGTTTGGCGACCAAAACCGTTTCAGTGCGAATCCGTTGGCGTCAGTGTATGCCGAATTTACTGCTGTAACTGGTTGAAGTCTCCATGTATTGAGATTAGCGTAGAGTGAAGTGGATAAGAAATCAGCAGACTCAAGATAGTTTTTATATGTTGTCGCATCGTATAAACCAGCTCCTGTTTTAGCAAGTGGCAGGGTGTCATAAAGATCTTCTTCATTAATTATTTCCACGTCAATCTCATTCACAAGTCGATAATCAAATCCTGCTGTCAAATCCATATCTTCAAGTGTATATGATGTCTCGGAAGTGACGTTTTCAAAATGGTCAGTCACATAGTCAAAGATGACTTCATTCGCATTATTAAGAATATCACTAATTCCCGCATCTCCCGCATAATGATACTCGGTCGAATTCTCGACATCAGTAACAATGATATCGGCTCCAAGAACAAGATTTACCCCCGAAATCGTATATGATGGAGTATATTCAACGTAGTGTGGTGATGGTAAAGAAATGTAACTGTAAGCAGTTGTTCCATCGATATTCATGATATTGCTTGCCCCAATCGCTCCGACAAAATAATATGCATCCTCATCATATACACGAATAAGTAACGAAGGCGATGTTGAGACATTCAATTCGATGGAATTGATAGTCACCGTATTGGACACGGTGAACCAAGCATATGTCGAACCGAACGCTGTCAGAAGGGAAAAACCAAGGACAAAAGCAGACAAAATCACTTTCTTTTTCAATGATTTCATGTTTAAATCTCCTTTTTATAGTGAGCGTCATACGAATAATCGTCTGTAAAATAAAAATGCCTTTGTCATTTTATGACAACGGCAACTGGCTGCCATCAGTATCGAAGGCCCTCTAGTTTTGCGTCGCTGGCTTTCACCAACTTTGCTATTAACATGTATATTATATAGTTATGATTTATGTTTGTCAATAGTTGACCATGTTTTTCTTTCAGAGTTTTAACCTTTAATTTGATCGATTTATATTTTTAAATTAACATAAAATGGCAAAAAACACGACCCGGAAGTCGTGTTTATATAAGTTATTATTTATTTAATATGTTAAGACTAATAGCACTTATTGCGATATAAAGAGCTTGTATTCCAATAATGAAATAATCATCCGAGCACCCAAAAAAAGAGATTATTTTTTTTTAGACGTTCTGTGTATAAGTTAACGATTTGAACAAAGTCAAAATGATTCCAACAAATGAACAGATTGAAGCGATGATAACTCCGTAAGACCGCACCCACTCAACATCAATTTCGGATGTGTTATTTAAAATGGTGACGGTTGTTATCGTATAATCAGGCATCGTCAATAGTAAGGCCGCACTAAGAGCAAAAAGAATAACGGCAATAATTGATCCCTTTTTGACGAAAATAGCAACAAAAGCTGCAATTAGCGGAAGCGTGTAAGCCAAAACGCCCCAAATGCTCGCAACGATGTTTCCTGTGACAAACCCTCCCAAGTTGGCAAATTCAGTTCCAAAAACAATTTCATATCCCGTAAATGTTGAATCCGAATCAGGAAACGCCATGGCTGGTAACAACAACATGAATGTTGCTATAAGTCCTATTATTAAAACTAAGCCGATGAATAATTGATTAAATAATTTATTGTTTTTCATAAATGCTCCCTTCAAAATTAAATACAGAATCTATTTCTAAAACTAACGATGTTTTCGACGAAACCAATTCAAAATCCATAATAAAATACACGATCCTAAAATTGCAAAGACAAATCCCCAAAAACTAAATGAACCGATTGTAGCCAAGTTACATAGAGTGGCAATTGCACCACCGATGGCCGATCCAATGAGACCAACGATAATATTGGCAATGAGACCCATTCGAGCATTATCGTGAGTAATTATGCTGGCAATCCATCCGACAATAGCGCCAAAGATAATCCAATATAAAATATACATGTTATACCTCCTTCCAAAATTTCTTTCTGCGGCCGTTTTTTCTCGAGGCCGGATCTAACGATATTAAACGTTCTCCAATTATTTTCTTTGATACATAAAACAAAGAGGTTTTACTGATTAGTAATCAATTGCATTATCCAATCATTACTAATTATTACCGCTAAACTGCTACGATTCAGGAATTGGTGATGTTGTTTCCCCAATTATCT
>JAQWBC010000088.1 GCA_028707415.1 Candidatus Izemoplasmatales bacterium | reverse complement strand
GTCATGATTTTATATCCATCTGCCCTTTGTGGACGATTGCAGATTGATCGATGGTAAAAGCCGACTCTATAAATTTTAGAAGCTCGCTTTCAATCAATGCATCGTTATCAAAAACGTCTTCCCCACAATAGATTTTAAAGCGTTCGCGGTAATATTCGCTACAATAGGAAAAATGCATCATCATCAAGAGATTGTCAAAAAAGAAAGCAAACATCATGGGATTAATATCGCTACGAATATCGCTATTTTCTTTGGCTTTGGTGATAAATTCGGTATATACTTTTGCGGAAACACCTTCAATTTGTCTTGCTAGCATGGGAGCGTATTTTTTACTACTGCCCGAAGTAATCTCATTATACATATTGACATAATTAGGATGCAATCGTGAATAATACTGAAGGGCACGAATCATCTTAGCCACCCGAGCCAGCATTTTTTCTTCGCCATTCATAAAATCCGCAATGATGGCTTCAAGAAAATCAAGGCTCCGCCGCAAGCATGCTAAAAAGAAAGCATCTTTGTCTTTATAGTATTTATACAAAACACCGACACTAATGCCAGCTTTTTTTGCAATTACGTTAATATTGGCTTGATTTAACCCTTTTTCCGCAAATTCCGCGATGCCTGTCTCAAGAATGACACTTTTTTGCTCCTCTGTCAGTTTTTTAAGCATGGTAATTATCCCCCTTTATTTCTTAAGTTTGGAATATTTCAAAACGTAAAATGTTCTTTGAATCAGAGCGTCAAATAAACCAAGCTGATTTTGCTTCGGTAAAAATACGGAGAATATTTCCGCTTCACAACCTTTTTTTAATACCATGCCACAAGCTTCCGCATCCAAAGCCGTGTTTCCGGTGCATAAAGCTCCGGAATTGCGAACAAAAACGGCGTTTCGATTTTTTAATTTTCGGGCTACCGATGACTCATCACTACATCGAATGTTGATACCAGCAATTTGTGCTAAATCATCAATTGAGGGATTCATGGTTTTACCCGTTCTGCTAACGGTTAAAACCTCAGGGTCAGTCACATGAATAATATGTGACACTCGGCTACTTTGATAGATTTTTGCATGTATCGCTGCGACTTTGAACAAGTTGGTCGGTAAAGCATTTAAATCAAAGTGATAAATTTTTTGCTCATACTCTAACGTAAACAGATTTCTATTTCGCCAACTGTTGCCCAAATCAGGACAAGGGGGTGGATTTACTTGGTTCTTTACGATGCTATGCAAATACCAACTGCGACGAAGTTCATCAGAATACTTGGGCAATGCACTTTTACGAAGAACAATAGCTTCAATGGCGTTTGCGCATACGGTTTCTAAGGTTCGAGCGATAACAAATGCGTACAAATAGTCACTGCCAATACAAAGAACTCCATGATTACGCAATAGTATTGCTTGACTTTTAGGGTTCGATGAAACTGCTTTCGCAACCGCCTTTCGAAGCGTCTTTGTCGAAGATATACCATATTCAGCGCAAGGAATGCATGTTCCAAATATTTCTGATGATTCCAATGAATATTCTGTTAAATCACGTCCCATAATGCTCATTACTGATGCTTTGGTTTGATGCGTGTGAATGACGAAATTTGCTTCCGGACGTAACCGATATACATCGGCATGAATCCCTTTTTCACTAGATGGCTTAATATTGCCATCATAGGAACAATCATCAATATTCACAGTCACAATTTGTTCTGGTAGCAATGTTTCATACGCCATTCCACTGGGAGTAATCACAAACTGTGTGTTAGATATTCGCGCACTAATGTTTCCCCATGTTCTCGCAATCAGACCAGATTCAACTAATTGTTTTCCGGCCTGAACCACTAATCTTCGAGCCTCGGTTTCTAAGTACACCATCCTTAGTTCTTATCCTCCAAAGGCCCGCATTTGGACATCACTCGTTCAAATCTTTGTAATAGATCATCAATCATCGCTTCGGTGTAGGCGGCACTTGTATATAGTCGTGAACCAGCTAAAGTGACAATTCCTTCTGCCATATAAGCAGCACCCATATGTTCCATTTCCTTTTGCCTAATTCCCGTTTGTTTTAAAATTTCTGGAATCTTCCAAATTCTTTTCCAATCGACGCAGAAATGCATCGTCCCCACCGTGTCAAGATGGCAAATCGATCCTTGATTGAAGGCAACAAAGGGCAGTTGATATTTAATTATTAGTGCTTGTAGTCCTTTAGTAAGCCGATCACCCATTCGGCCGGCAACCTCACAGGCATTCGTTCTTTGAATCTCACACAAAGTATAATACCCAGCAACACACGAAATCGGAGTCGCGGCCAGAGTGCCACCGCATAAAGCTTTGGGTATCTTCTTTCCCGATGAATCTAGTCCGGCACCAAGATGAATCATACAATCTCTATGACCGCCAACACCACCCGCCCCTGGGTAACCTCCAGCGATTATCTTGCCAAAAATTGTAAGATCAGGGTCAACACCAAAGTATCCCTGAGCACAACTAGGACCAATTCGAAAACCGGTAACGACTTCATCAAAGATGTATAGCGCTCCGTATTCATGCGCCAGTTTCTGCGCACCTAGAACGAATTCTTTCGATAATGGACGCGTACCACTTTCCGGACCGACTGGTTCAATGAAGATTGCGGCTGTACCACCATTAAGCTGATTTCGTCGAAGTTTTCGCTTTAAATCTTGTAAATCATTGGGGAAAAATTCGTCAGTATGTTTAAAAACAAAAGCAGGAACGCCTTTAGACATCATTCCTTTTGTGCCCGGAATTCGCATTCCATAAGCTAGTTGATCGGACCAACCATGATAAGCTCCGCCCATCTTGAGAATGTTCTTGTGTTTGGTTTTCAGTCGAGCAATTCGAACCGCGCACATACAAGCTTCTGTTCCCGAACCAAGCATGCGAAACATTTCAACCGATGGAACCATTTCCGAAATCTTTTTTGCCAGTTTGGATTCATACTCATGGAATAATCCTGTCGATGGTCCACAAGTATTAAGCAAATGAATAACCTGATCTTTAACCACGGGAGAATTACTTCCCAAAATTGTTGGTCCTCCCGCTTGTAATAAATCGTAATACCAGTTTCCGTCAAGATCGTACAACTTAGCGCCTTCAGCTTTGGTAATTACAATTGGAAACGGATAATTAAAGGCCAAATTATGTTGAACACCACCAGGAATTATGGTTTTAGCTTCTTCAATCATCGCTTGCGATTGTAAACATTTTTTATTAAAATAATTGTCAACATATTCTTTTAAAAACACCGATTTAATTGAGTAAACCGGCTTTTTAATCAATTCATCAAGTTGTTTGGTAACAGCTGATGCATCAAGGTATTCTTCAATTGCAAAGCCATTGTATGCCATATAATTTATCTCCTCAACCATCTTGTGAGTGGTCACTCACGTCTTGAATCAATATTAGCACTGAAATTTTTACTTGTCAATATGGCAATATAAAAAACTTCCTTTCAAAAACATTTTTGCAAAAAAAAACCGTGATTATCTCACGGTTATAATATATTGGTACCAGTGGCCGGACTCGAACCGGCACGCTTTCAAGGGCAATGGATTTTGAGTCCATCGTGTCTACCGATTTCACCACACTGGCATAGCAATAATTATTATACTATATTTTCCAAAAAAGAAAAGCAAAATTTTCGCGTTTTTCCGGTCATAAAAAAAATCCCCTTTTCTGAGTATGCAAATTATTAATGTGCATCGTCTCCGATTAGGGGATTTATTAATTTAAATATTCGTATTCTCGTTACCGTTTGGAAAGTTCCAACATATCTTCGGTATATTGATTGGTATATAATTTGTAATACTGTCCCTGTTTAGCAATTAATTCTTTGTGCGTTCCTTCTTCTGTCACGATACCTTGTTCCAAGACCAAGATGCGATCTGAGGCAACAATCGTTGACAAGCGGTGAGCGACAATAAACGATGTTCTCCCTTTCAGCAGTTTAAAGATAGCGGTTTGAATCGCTTTTTCGGTTTCTGTATCGACAGATGAAGTTGCTTCATCTAATACTAAAACCTTGGGATTGGCGAGAATAGCACGGGCAAACGAAATTAGTTGTTTTTGACCAACAGATAAATGCGATCCGCCTTCACCGCATTCTGTTTGATAACCGTTTTCAAATTTCATGATAAACTCATGAGCTTCCACGGCTTTCGCAGCGGCGATAGCTTCTTCATCAGTGGATCCTAATTTCCCGTATTTGATATTATCCATGACGGTTCCCGAGAAGAGATGCGGTGTCTGTAGCACATATCCTAAATTCGAATGTAACCATCCGAGGCTCCGTTCCTTATAATCGATGCCATCAATTAAAATTTTGCCAGAAGTAGGTTCATAAAAGCGGCAGATTAAATTAACGATTGTCGATTTACCGGCCCCAGTGTGACCAACGAGAGCAATCGATTGCCCAGCTTTTACATTAAGAGAAAAATCGGTCAATACTTGTTCGCCAACATGATACTTAAAAGATACGTTTTGAAATTCGATGTCACCAAGGAGCGGTTCAAAATTTTCGCGTTTATATTCGAATAATGTCCCATATTTAGCAATAACTTCGTCGGTGTCAATAATGTCCGGCTTTGTTTCCATTAATGAAACAACCCGTTCCGCCGAAGCTTGTGCTTGCTGCATCCGGGTGTATGTTTCCGCAATGTTATTTACCGGATCAAAGAATTGCCAAACATAAGTGGTAAACAAAATTAAAGTGGTAATATTTAAAACATTATTTATTACCATTGAACCACCGGCATAATATATCGCTGCCGTTGTCAGGGCGATTAGAAAGATTACTGAAGGAAAGTAAAAACCACGGATTACTGCCGCTTTGATTGACTTATTTCGCATATCCATCGTCAAGTCGTTGAAATCGTTATAATTATCCTTTTCTAAAACAAGGGTTTTCGTTGTTAAGGCACCAGTAATTCCTTCATTGAATAGTCCAGTAATCTTGGAATTTGTTTTTCGAATTTCCCGTTGGGAATGCAAAATATATTTGCGAAACCAAGTGGAAATCAGTGCCAAAATCGGGACGACAGTAATCGTAATCAGAGCCAGTTGCCAATTGATGACAAACATGACAACGATTAACAAAATCATTAAAACAATCCCCCAAGTCAAATCGATGACGCCCCACGATAAGATATCAGAAAGGTTTCTGGTGTCAGCGGTCATGCGGGCCATAATCCAACCTGTACGAGTTCGATCATAATATGAAAAAGGCAGTTCTTGTAAATGATGAAAGGCTTTTTTGCGGATACTATA
>JAQWBC010000087.1 GCA_028707415.1 Candidatus Izemoplasmatales bacterium | reverse complement strand
CTTCCGATCTGTAATATAATACCAATCTTTGATGAAAACGTTTTGAATGCTAGTCACGCCATTTCCTCGAATTAAAACATGTGTATCGCGCCAAAATCCGAATTTTACGGAATCATGGTTGTACTCATCAGCTAAATTCATACCCCCAACAAAACCAATATGGCCATCGATAATAATCGCTTTTCGATGATTACGGAAATTGACATTGCTATTGAATAACGAAATTTTTTGAGGGTCAAAGACCCCGACTTTTACACCAGACGCTTTTAATGATTGGAGGTATTCGTGTTTAAGGTATTTATTACTACCAAGGTGATCATAGATAAGATAAACATCAACACCCGTTCTCGCCTTTTCTTTTAACACGTCCATTACCCGGGTGCCAATCTGGTCATTTTTGATAATGTAAAATTCCATCATTATATAATCTTCTGCTTGTTGAAGCTCCGAAATCAGGCGCGGGAAAAAAATATCGCCGTTGTTCAAAACCTCAACATAAGTATCGTTTTCATATACCGATCGCCGTGTTGTTTCTTTGATAAACTGATAAACTTCGCATTTATCATAATTTTCAAGATGCGGATCAGTTTTCTCTTCCAGTTTCAAAAATTGCTTTTCTGCAATCAATGGTCTAGTTTTGAGCAATTTTTTCGTTGTGAAGTCACGAGCGAAAACAACATATAAAATAATTCCGATGACCGGAGATAATAACATTATGATAATCCAATGGGATTTATTGTATGCATACGTCTGTTTGAGAATAATACGAAATGAGATCAAAACCGCTAATAGTCCAAGGCCAATTTCAAAGATATATAACCAATATTTCCCGGACAGGAAGAAGTCTCCGCTCTCGAAAAGATCTTTGAGAATCGAGGCGATATTCGTTTGTACAAGCAACATGGTGTAGATAAAAGTAACGACAATAAACAAAACAATTACTTGAAATCCTCGTCGCATAACGAATCCTCCTTATCCTATTTATTAAAAATTATAACATAAAATCATCTGAAAAACCGTTGTTTCCGATAAAAAAGCAGGTTCCCAAACGGGAATCTGTTGTTTTGATAGAATTATAAATTATATATTTATTTCTTTGACTTCTTTTCGTGTAGCTTTATCGTATTGAAGTTGATAGAGATTATAATACAAACCTTTAAGTTTTAACAGATGTTGGTGATTTCCTATTTCTACTATTTTTCCTTTTTGCATCACAGCAATATTATTGACATGTTGAATGGTCGATAACCGATGAGCGACGATAATCATCGTGCCGATATTCATCATCTTCTTGAGTGATTCTTGAATCAGTTCTTCCGTTTCGGTATCGATATTAGCCGTGGCTTCATCCAAAATCATAATCGATGGTTTACGTAGCACAGTTCTTGCAAAAGATAACAATTGTCGTTCTCCTGCGGAAAAATTATTACCGCGTTCACGTACTAATTCTTGATATTTTTCTGGCAAACGTTCGATGAATCGATCCGCATTGACATATTTAGCTGCTTCAATAATGTCCGATTCAACTAAGGAATCATTACCCATCCTTATATTAGATTCCACTGTTCCCGAAAACAGGAATACATCTTGAAGCATTTGTCCAACCTTTGATCTTAAAGACTCAATTTTAATTTTCTTGATATTAATCCCGTCAACAAGAATTTCCCCTTTTTGAATATCGTAATTGCGAACAATTAAACTCATAATAGTCGTTTTTCCTGATCCAGTCGCTCCAACAAAAGCCATTGTCTGTTTCGACTTGACTATAAAGGATACATCTTTTAAAATCCAGTCCTCTCCCAAGTAAGCAAACCAGACGTTTCTAAACTCAATTTCCCCCTTGACTTCGGTAAGCTCGATGGCATCAGGAGCATTAACAATTTCCGGCAAGGTGTCGAGAATTTCAAAGATGCGTTCACCGGATATAAAAGATGATTGTAAAACATCAAACTGCTCGGCCAAATCTTCAATTGGGTTAAAAAAACGTCGAATGTAATCGGTAAAAGCAAATAATATTCCGATTTCTAAAGCCCCTACCATTGCTTTTTTCCCACCAATCCACAATACTAGAACTAGAGCGATTGCATATAAAAAGTACATCAGCGGTCGATAGATAGCATTGATAAAAGTTTGGAAGTAATTGCTTTTATACAAATCATTATTTTTCTGTTTAAATTGATTGAGCTTGAACGTTTCTCGATTAAAAATCTGGATAATTCGCATCCCCGAAAGATGTTCAGATAAGAATGCGTTGATTCCCGAAATGTGATACCGTATTCTTCGATAAACTAAACGGGCATATTTACGGAACACAAAAGAAGCGATGAACACGAACGGAACCACGATGCAGATATAAGCGGTTAATTCGATATCTAAAAATAGCATAGTGAAAAACACGGCGACGATTGTCAATGAGTTGCGGAACAGATTAACGATAACATCGGTGTAAAGACTGTTCAAAGTGTTGGTATCGCTTGTGACTCTGGTAACTAACTTGCCAACCGGGACTTTATTAAATTGCGCGGTGGATAAGGTTTCAATATGGTTGAAAGTATCCTCACGAATTTTGAAAATAATTTTTTGACCCGTTTTTTGTAGTAACATGGTCTGTTTGTATGACAATATCGCACTCACAATCATCGTCAGGAAATAGATTCCGACGATGATAATAATATTGGTAAATGTTTGTTCGTTAATTTGATCAGCACTAAGTTGATTGATGACCTCCGCAAATAGTAACGGCGCAAGAATGTCAAGCCCGACCAATAATAAAACCATTATTATTGCAAAAATTAGTTGCTTGATGAACGGTTTAACGTATATGAAAAGCCGTTTAATAATCTGCCCATCACTCATCTTGCGGAGACGAACCGAATCAATGTCGATATAATCATTCTTTACTTTATTCGCCATCGGTTACACCCCCTTCAATGGCTTCTTCGAGTTGTTGACGAAGAACCATATCATTATATAGGGGTGATTGTTTCATCAATTCATCATGCGTTCCCGAAGCCACAATTGCTCCATCTTCAATCAATGCTATTTTATCAGCATCCTTAATGGTTGAGATTCGGTGAGCGATGATAATCGTAGTTCTATCTTTTCGTAACTCTTTGATGCTCGATAAGATACTTTCTTCCGTCTTGGTATCAACAGCGGAAAACGAATCATCCATAATCAAAATTTCTGGATCCTTTAATAAAGCCCTGGCAATCGAAATTCTTTGCTTTTGTCCCCCGGAAAGGGTTACTCCCCGTTCACCGACGATTGTTTCGTATTTTTCGGGAAATTGATCGATATTTTCGGCAACGTCGCTTTTTTCAGCCATGTCAACAATTTGATTGAAGGATACTTCGTCCTTGGCGAAAGCGATATTGTTCTTAACTGAATCTGAAAAGATAAAATTATCTTGGGGAACATACCCAATCGCTTCGCGAATGGTTTTAATGGGTAATTTCATAATGTCATTACCATCAACCAAAATTTGATTTTCCTTCAGATTATATAACCGCAAAAGCAAATCGACTAGTGTCGTCTTTCCAGAACCAGTACGACCAATGATGCCAACCGTTTCTCCTTTTTTAATCGAGAAATTAATATTCTTAAGCACTTCATCCCGTGAACCGGGGTAAGAAAATGATAAATTGTTAAAAACGATGTTTCCCTCTACGTGAGTCACTTTGATGGTGTCTTCACCATCGACAATCTCGACTTCTTGATCGAGAAAAGCTCCCAATCGATCCATTGATGCTTTTGCTTGGGAACGCAAATTAATTAGCCTTCCAATTGCCATCATCGGCCAAACCATCGTGGCAAAATATGAAATATATGTTGCTAACTGACCAACAGAAAAACGATTGGGATCGCCATCCGCAAGCCCGACGGTTTTATAAACAAGGTATCCTCCGATACCAATAATAATGATTCTTATTAAAGTTATAAATACTTCAATCGCTACATGCATCATTGTCGCCGCTTTAATAAAAGCAACGTTTTTATCATAATTATCGGCGTTAATAACTTTGAATGACCGGATTTCCTTTACTTCATTGACGAAAGCCTTAATGACGCCAATGCCATAAAAATTTTCTTGGGTAAAATCGCTCATATTTTCAAAAGCTTGTTGCCGAGCCTTGAATTTCTTTCGTGTAATTCGACCAATAAAAGCAGCAAACAATGAAATCATAATGAGCGGTATTGTCGCAATCAATGTCAAGCCCCAGTCCAGCAAAAACATCTTATAAAATGCCAAACCACCCAGGAAAAGCACGTCGAAAACCATGATTGTTCCAATAGCGAAAGATTGGCGAACCGCCTCAAGGTCGTTAGTAAAATATGCCATTAATCCGCCGGTTTTATTCTCCTGATAATATCGCTCTGATAGTTTTTCAGAATGAGCGAATAAGTCATTTCTTAAATCGCGATCAATCTTTCTAGATACTCCGAAGATGAATATGCGCCATAAAAATCGACCAATAACAATCGCTACGGCCAAAAGTAAAACGCGAAAAACGAATTCTAATAAAATTTCATCCGTCAAGGTATTTGTTTCAACGCCATCAATGATGCCACCAATGATGTCGGGAATGATTAGTTGCAGATAATCAACGATGGCTAGAGCGACTATGCCTAGCAAAAAAGATAATGCATATTTCCAGTAAAAGTGATTGATATGTTTCCCAAAAATCATCTTGTTATCACCCCACAAAGTACATAAATAATTGTACTACAAATGACCATAAATTTCAATTTATTAATCTGCTTAAAAAAACAAAAACACAGGACGTGGAATCCTGTGTTTGTTGGTTTTGGCATAAAATTAACGTTTGCTGAATTGTGGTGCCCGACGTGCGCCCTTTAGACCGTATTTCTTACGTTCTTTGACGCGCGGATCTCTGGTAATCATTCCGGCCGGCTTTAAGATCTTGCGATATTCTGGGTTGACTTCGAGTAAGGCTCGGGTAATTCCTAAACGAATCGCTCCCGATTGGCCAATCAAGCCGCCGCCAAAAACGCTGACGGTAATATCAAAAACGTTTTCGTTAGCAGTGAGAACTAAGGGTTGACAAATGTCAAGCCGCGCAAGTGATGAAGGCATGTATTCTTCAAACACCCGTTTGTTGATGGTGATGAGACCTTTTCCTGGTCTTAAGATGACGCGTGCAACCGACGACTTGCGTCTTCCAGTGCCGCGATACATTGCTGTTTTAGCCATTTTGGTCCCTCCTATCCCTTAATAACCATAACTTCCGGCTTTTGAGCCGAATGTTTGTGTTCGTTTCCTGCAT